>NZ_BBOC01000150.1:0-5608 GCF_001485335.1 Type-D symbiont of Plautia stali
CGAATTCGTGCCTTGCTCAGCGCTTGCACTCCTTCTGTAGGTTTGCTGCTCGACACCGGTCACGCTACCGCCGCCGGTTTTTCCTACACCCAACTGATTGACGAATTTGCCGATCGCATCTGCCATATACACCTCAAGGATGTCCGTTTGGATCGCCTGCAGCAAGTGCGCGCATCAGGAATGACCTTTAACGAGGCAGTGCTGTCAGGCATGTTCACCGTGCCTGGCGACGGCGGCATTGATTATCGGCCACTGGCGGAGTTTATCGCTCACAGTGGTTATCAGGGCTGGATGGTGGTCGAAGCCGAGCAAGATCCGGCCAAAGCCCCACCACTGGCTACCGTCACGCGTGCACAGCGCTACGTTGCACAACACATTTACCCTGCGAACGCATAAGGAGCACGACATGGCTGGAAAAACACTCAACGTAGGTCTGATTGGATCGGGTTTCATGGGACAGGCACATGCCGATGCATGGCGTCGCGCAGGTTTGTTATATCGCAATCTGGCACTGCAACCGGTGTTGCATACGCTGGCCGATGCGACGCCAGCATTGGCTGAAGAAGCCGCGCGTCGTTACGGTTTTCAGCACAGCACGGCAGACTGGCAATCGATGGTGAATAATCCTGAGATTGATATTGTCGATATCACCACGCCCAACAGCATGCACTTCGATATGGCGCTGGCTGCGATCCGCGCAGGCAAGCACGTTTACTGTGAAAAGCCCCTCACCGTCTCCCTGCAGGAAGCGCAAACCCTGACACAGGAAGCCGAACGTGCAGGAGTGAAAACCATCATGGCGTTTAACAACATCAAAACGCCGGCGGCGCAGTTAGCGAAACAGATGATTGATCGTGGCGATATTGGTACGCCGACCCGTTTTCGCGGCTGGTTTGATCAGGGCTTCTTTAATGATCCGAACCTGCCATGGAGCTGGCGCTGCTCACGGGAACAGGCGGGTTCCGGTTCACTGGGTGATTTAGGTTCGCACGTTGTGAGCGTGGCGCAATATTTGATGGGGCCGATTAAAAGCGTGGTCGGTCAGGAACAGCTGTTTATTGAGACGCGTCCGGCAGCGGGTGGTGGCTCCGGCTACGGTGCTCAGGCGGATAAAGATGCCGCGCGCCTGAAAGTCGAAAACGACGATCAGTTCCAGGCGCTGGTGACTTTCGAAAATCGTGCTGGCGGCGTGATTGAATCTTCCCGCATCTCTGCAGGCAAAGTATTCGGCATCGCCTGGGAAGTATCAGGCACCGAAGGCACCATCATCATGGACGGTGAGCGTTTTAATGAATTAAAGATCGCCCGCTATGGCGATGCCAAACACGATCGTGGCTTCAAGACCATTTATGCTGGTTCGCAGGTGGAACAGTTCGGCGGCTTCTTTGGCTTTGATTTTGCCGGAGGGGGCTTAGGTTATTTCGACGTTAAAGTGATTGAAATTTATGACCTGATCAAAGGCCTCAGCAGCGAAGCCGGGTGCTTCCCGGACTTCCGCTTTGGCCTCGAAAATCAGCAAATCATAGAGGCAATGGTGCAATCTTCCGCGCGCGGTGAACGTGTTGAGATCGCCAGTCTGCGCGCTTAGTTAAAAAACGCGCGCAGCGCTTCGGCCAGCGCCTGCGGTTGCTCATCTGGAATAAAGTGACCGCAGTGCGCTATTTTTATGCCCGTGACATCGGCAGCGAACTCTCTTAGCGGAACGGCCATATCGGGAATCGATCCCTGGTCGGCACTCACCGCCAGCAGCGGAAGGGTCAGCTTGCCCTCCTCTTGCAAGCGTTCTCGATTTTGCGCGGCAGAGACACTCACTTCTCGATAGGCCGCCATGCCCGCACGGATTGCCCCGGTTTGTCGCAATAAGCGGGTATATTCCTGCATATCCTCATCAGTAAACACCATCGGACTGGCGGCTTTACGTTTCAGGAACCATTCGAGATAAATCTCCTCTCGCCCTTCAATCAATGCCTCTGGCAAATCCGGCAGTAAATGAAAAGCAAAATGCCAGGTCTTCCAGGCTTTATCGGGCGTGGCGGGCAGCGCATCGGGCAAGGTCACGCCAGGAATACCGGCATCGAGCAGCGCCAACTTCATCACTTGATCTTGATACAACGAAGCAAGCGGCCAAGCAACCCAAGCCCCGACATCGTGCGCTGCCAGATAATATCGATTGATGGCGAGCTGTTGCAGTAAGCCCTGTACCTTTGTCGCCAGTGAGACCGTATCGTAACCGGCAAAGGGTTTATCGGAATCACCCTGACCGGGTAAATCTGGCGCAATAATAAAGTAGTGTTCAGCAAGCTTGGCCATCACCTGACGCCACGCAAACCAGCTTTGCGGGAAGCCGGCAAATAACACCAACGTTTCACCTTGTTGATTGCCGCCGCTAACGTAATGCAGTCTGACGCCGTCAACTGACGCGTAGCCGTGGCAAAACCCCGGTAAACCCGTTAACGGTTCAGACCAACGAGCCGTGGGTTTGAGTTCTGAAGCGTTCATCTCGTTCTCCGCAAATTTAGGAAATGCTTATTTCCTTATTAGTTAAAAAATTTAGTCGAGCAGAGTTAATGCATTCGCGACCAAATTATCGTGTGCTGGGAAATCCTGCATTTTGCCCGCCACTCGCATGCCCAACACCAGGCATAACAGAATGCCACTCAACGCCTGCACATTATGTTTTCGGTTGATAGAGCCATCCTGCTGACCCAGCTCAAGTAAAGAAGTAATAGATTTTAAGTTACGTTGTAACGCAGCTCGCACCAATTCGGCCAGCTCCTGATCAAGAACCTGCAACTCAATGGCGCTGCCGACCACCAGACATCCCCGTCGCCCTTCAATATCCGTGGCGGATTCAAGATAAAAACGCAGTAACTCGGCGATGCGTGCCCGGCCATTTGGCTGTTGTTCCAGCCTGCGTTTTAGATGTTGATTACGTAACGAGGTATAGCGGGTAAACACCTGTAAAAACAGACCACGTTTGTCCTGGAAAGCCTTGTATATGCTACCTGCGGTGAGTTCCATCGCTGCGCTCAGGTCGTTAATCGACGCGCTGTGATAACCCTTTTCGCGAAATACCAGCATGGCGCGGTCCAGTGCCGTATCAAGGTCGAACTGACGTGGACGGCCGCGTTCACGTGGCTGAGAAGATGGCAGTGACATGCTCAACTCGATATAGGAAATGATTAATTCCTAAATACTACATTAAGGGTTCAATGCTTAGCAATGTGGTAATCAAAATGGTGCGCTATCAATAGCGGCTTTAGGGCACTGCAGTGCTCATCAGTTAAGAACTCTGGGTGCAGCAGAGGCGTCATGGCCTCAGGCAATGTGCCCTTTTTGACAACTCGCACTGAAGCTGATGAGCTGGCTGGGGCCGCACCGGGGCTGGCATTCCGCAGCGCTGAGCTGAGCGAGTATGCCAGGAGAGCCCGCAGGACGCGGGCGAAAGGTGGCGCTGGAACATGGATGTTCCATCGGCACCGGTCCGTAAGGCAGACGAGTGAAGTGAAGGCAACGCGTAGCGGCGCGAGGACCGCCAGCCCCGGTGCGGCCCCAGCCTGCGTTATAGCCAGCCGCTTAACTAACAAGCATTACGGCCCTAAGCCCGCCGCCCGTGCCAAGTTGCTAATGCACTTATTCAGGCATGCCCTTATTTTTTTCTCTCCATTGTTGACGGGTAATATTGAACATCAAATGTGCCGGTGGGTCTTGCGGGTTGAACACTCGCTCAAGAAACGTCAACCCGGCTTTTTCCAGTACGCGGCGTGAAACAGCATGATCTTCCCTCACCACACCGACGATTTCGCCTAGCTTTAACTCTTCAAAACCATAACGAATCGCGCGGAGTGCAAGCTCGGTGGCGAAGCCCTTTCCCCAAGCTTCGGGAGCAAAACGATAACCAAGATTATTGGTGCGGCGGCCGTTAAACTCGCTGACAAACACACCGCCAAAACCAATCACATTCTCCGGTGCGGATTTCTCTGCCACCACCCAATCATCGAACCCGTGAATTGCCCGATCCTTGATTCTGCGCAGCAGCACCTCCCGGGCATGCTTAATGTTCTGGTAAGGCCCACGCGGATTAAACTGATGAGTTCTGGCATCGCCATAGATACGAAACAACGCCTGTAAATCTGACCGCTCAATAGGACGATACAGCAGCCGTTCTGACTCCCAATGCATAACAATCCCTCGCTGTTTTCACTCAACAAAAGTACCCAATCCCTGATTAACATAGCACTCTGCGCCCCCTGCGACAGTTAAGAATCTTTGCTATGATGTCAGCCCTTCTCAACTGCAAATAAATATTAAAAATGCGAACATCGGACTCGTTGCGACTGTTACTGCTGGCGGCTATCTGGGGTGCCAGTTTTCTCTTCATGCGTATCGCAGTGCCTGCGTTGGGAGCCATCAATACCGCGTTTCTGCGGGTATTGTGTGGCGCGTTTGGCTTATTGATAGTGATGGCTGTCATGCGTATTCCACGCTGTTTTGAGGGCAAGCTGGGATGGGCGATGCTGCTGGGCGTGATTAACTCTGGATTACCCTTTCTGATGTATTGCCTGGCGGCGCGCGTGCTGCCGGCAGGCTATTCCGCCATTCTTAATGCCACTACGCCATTAATGGGCGTGATTATTGGTGCCGCCTTCTTCAACGAACAGCTCAGCGTCAGCAAAGTGCTGGGTATGGTCGCAGGCTTCACGGGCATCATCTTGATCAGCACCACCGGCGAAGTGGTGATGTCGCAAGCACTGGTGCTGGGTATTTTGGCCTGTCTGGTAGCCACACTCTGCTACGGTTTTGCCGGTTTTCTGGCTAAACGTTGGATTGGATCGCGTGGCGGACTGGATGCCACCAAAGTGGCTTACGGCAGCCAACTGGGCGCTTCGCTGTTTCTGCTGCCGTTTTTCGCCTTTAGCGCACCGCAAACCCCGGCGGCCAACTGGCAAATACCTGAAGTCTGGGCCTGCATTTTGGCAGTAGGGTTTATCTGCACCGCGCTGGCCTACATTATCTACTTCCGCTTACTGGCAGATATCGGCCCGTTACGCACCCTGACCGTGACGTTCCTGATCCCCCCTTTCGGCATTTTCTGGGGATGGCTGGTGCTGGGTGAACAAATTAACCAGGGCTTTATCAGCGCTGCGCTGCTGATTGTGTTCTCGATCTGGCTGGTTAACAGCAACGGTCTGGAAAGGTGGCGCAAAGCGCGTTGACCTTTACTTCTTGCTGGTCGGTTTAAGTGAACGGTTAAAATCCTGAATACGTTTCATGGTTTTAACCGTACGCGAAGATGTGGCAGAAGCGACCGAAAGAATCAGCATCTCCAGACACACCAGCACAGTGCCATGTAGCGGCATACGGCCATTCTCACCACCGCGTGGCACATTAATGATCACATCGGCTTCTTTAGCAAACACCGAATCAGTGGCATGAGTCAGTAAAATCACTGGCATACCCAGGCGCTTTGCCTCTTTCAACGTGGTCAGACCTTCACGATGTGCAGACTTCTGCGCCATCATGATCAATACGTCTCCACGCTGCAGCGTGATCAACTGCTCAGCCAGCGCAATCCCCGAACGATTGAGGGTCACTGCCGGTATGCCAA
>NZ_BBOC01000151.1:0-5581 GCF_001485335.1 Type-D symbiont of Plautia stali
AGCTTCTTCAACCAGCGCGGCGTTCTGCTGTGTCACGTCATCCATCTGGTTTACGGCAATATGGACCTGCCCGATACCCTGAGACTGTTCACTGGCGGCAACGGATATCTCATCGACAAGGTCGGCGACCTGCCGCACGGCATCATTCATGCGGGACATATTCTCCCCTACGCCCTCAGCCTGCGTCGCTCCGGCTTCGACAAAGCCCATGGATGACTCAATCAGCCCCTTGATTTCGCGGGCGGAGGAGGATGAACGCTGCGCGAGGTTACGGACCTCTCCCGCCACCACCGCGAAGCCGCGGCCCTGTTCCCCTGCGCGCGCGGCTTCGACGGCAGCGTTCAGGGCCAGAATGTTGGTCTGAAATGCAATGCCTTCAATCAGCCCGATAATATCCGTGATTTTTGCTGAGCTCCCCCTGATGTCACCCATTGTATCCAGAAGCGTGCGTACCCGCCCGGCGCTGTCCTCTGAAATATCACGGGCATTCTTCGCCAGCTGGCTGGCAAGCTGAGTGTTTTCAGCGGTCTGACGCACGGTTTCACTCAATTCTGACATGCTTGCCGCCGTCTGCTCCAGCGAGGCAGCCTGCTCCTCGGTTCGTGATGAGAGGTCCTCATTACCGGCTGCTATCTGCGCAGAGGCAGTGCTGACCGACTGTGCAGAGGCCTCCACCTTCGTCAGCGAGGCTGAGACGTTTTCAATAAGATGATTAAACGCTTTTGCGGTCAGGCCGATTTCATCCCGGCGCGACTCGTCCACCCTGAGCGTCAGGTCAAGCCGCTGGCTGGCGTTTTCCATAGTCTGCCGCATGCCGTTGAGTTGCCCGCGGATACCGAAAACCGTTTTGAGCGCAAAGAAGGCCAGAATAGCAATGGCCAGTGCGGAGCCCCCTATTAAGCTCCAGACTGTCACCTGATAAGTCCGGTCATTTTCCTGACGCAGGGTGCTGCCGATGTCCACGTTAAGTTTGAGCTGTTTCTGGTAGCCTGCAATCAACTGGCGGGCGGCTTCGCCAATACCGTTATTGCTCTGGAGTGCCCCCAGTGCAATGGCGTCATTCTGTGCGCGTGAGCCAGCAAGAAATTCCGGAAGCGAGGATTCAACCTGTTTGATGGTGGAGAACGCTCTCTCTGTCAACTGCCGGTCCTCCTCGTTCGATATGTCATTATTCAGGTAATAGTTGTTCAGTGATTCAATATGACTGATAGCTTCATCGATTTTCTTTTCGACTTCAGCCTGTCGCCGCGGATCTGTTGCGCTCTGGTGGCGGTAGAGCCAGATAATGAGGGAATTACTGCCGTCTACCAGTTTTCCCAGATCCAGCAATGACGCAACGGTATTTTCCTGCACATACTGAAAGCGGGACTGAAATCCACCGGCAACCATGACGGCCACAATGACCATCGCGACCAGCGCGGCAGAGAGAAGTGAGAAGGTGAGCAACAATCGCTGTGTAATCGTCATCTGTAATTCCTGCCATTGTAAGTGACTGATAATTTATGAAATCTGAAAATAATAAAAACTTTCAGCATATTTATCGGCAGAAATGCAGGAAATGTTATTTCAAATTAAGCGGACCCGCGTCGCACGGGTATCGCGTTTTCCCCCATTGACCAGCCACCACCGCCCGGACTGGATGGACGGAGCTGCAGGGGCAGATAAATGGATGCTGTGACCATGGGTAAGTGTCGCTGCAGAGCAAGAGGCCTGCTGCTTCTTTTACCTCCGACCTTCTGACTGATAAGCTGCTAACAGGCCGCTAAAGCGGCATTCACAGCACAGGCTTAGCACTGCTCGCCCGTCTGAATATCGGCTTCAGTAGCCTGCTGACCGCCGCTACAATTTTCAGTAAGCTGATAATAGCAGGCTCTGCCTACGCCAGTATGCTCATATGCATCAGATTCAAACGGAAGAAACGCGGATGAAAGACTCAGAAGATGAACTGACAGAATCCCTCTACTGGGAGGCTTGCCGGATTACCGGCATGATTTGCCTGAATCTGGCCGACCGGGGCCAGCAGACCGATCGTAATCGATTGATCCGGGAGCTGGTCAAGCTCGTAAAAGCCAGCGAAAAGGAAAATGAAGTCTGTAATCCCTCGCTGATTTTCGCGATTGAACAGCTCCGGGGCGACGACCCGGATGAAGTCAGACTTCACAGCTGAATCAGGTGCAGACTAAACAGACTACTCCGGGCAGGGATGGTGTCATAAGATACCGCATTTCAGTGCCAATCTTTTTTGTGGTCCTGCATGAAGGATGCCTCTTATGGATAACGACAATCTGAACGTCAGTCACCTGGCCTGGTGCGGGCTGATTGCACTGCACACTGCCCGCCGCGACGGGGTCGCGACCTCCCCCGCGCAGGACAACCTCTTTCTGACTCGCTGGCTGGCTACCGCCGAGAAGCAGCGGCGTTTTCCCCGGGAGCTTGCCAGCGACATCAGCTGGCTGCTGAAAGAAGGGCGGGTGAAGGGACTGCGTGCCGACCTGCCCGGCAAGCTCGACTATCTGTGGCGCGCCGGCAACGGCAACCTGCAGGGGCAGAACGACCTGTTCCGGTTGCAGCACGCCCTGCACGCGGTGAAACTGACCGGATGGATTTACATGGTGCTGGCAGAGAGTGAATGGCGCGGCCGCCGGCAGCTTCGCCTGAGCCCTTCGGTATCGGGCATTTACCTGAACCGTCACGCGCTCGACGCCGGCTTTGACGAGCACGGCCGCCAGCGCATCCCCCTGCCCGCGCGCATCACCGGCGAGCTGCCCGCGCTCGATAAACTGCTGCAGCGGTCGGGCTGGCGCCGGGAGGCGGCCAGAAGTGCGGATGAACATCTGCACCTACTCCTCGCGGACGGATTCCGGGCAGCGTGAGGCCTGAACAGCAATGGTCACGGACGTTACAGGCTACAGTGAACCTCCACGCCGGCTCAGGTTTAAGGGCGGGCGGCCGATAACTCCCGCGTAAGCAGAATAATAAATCGGTTGTTTTCATTCCCTGAACGGGGAGCCGCCCAGCGGCACCCCACTTTTTTGGGCGGCGGCCACGTGAGCGATCGCCAGGACAGGAACCACAGCATGAACAGGCATGAAGTCACGTCTCAGCTGTTTCGCAGCGCGGGCTACGATCCGACCACCGGCGTGCTGGAGCTGGAGTACCGGGACGGCGCGTGCCGGCGCTGGCTCGCGGTGCCGGCAAAGGTGTATCAGGCGTTCTGCGCGGCTGCGGACGCTGACGCATTTTTCAGGAGCAGCATCGAGGGCCGCTACCTTTCCCTGCGGGGCAGCCTCAGCCTGCGGCGCGGCGTCTGACGCCATCATCTGCGCGTACGCATCATAATCTTCAGCTGTCTACTGTCGCGCGGTTATCATTATCCCGACTGGCCACGCGCCGGCCGCGGCCACTCCGTTCAGTTAGGTGGCCGTTTCCCCTCGGAAAGTAGCGTTTCAGCCATTACTGATTCGGGCATCCGGGAATAACGAGTACGGATGCTCCCGGATAACATAAGGAAAATTACGTCACGAAAAATGGATTTCACCCACAGCTGCTGGAAGATGCGGCAGCCTGATTTTCCTGGACGCTGGTATCCCGTGACGGGTTTGAGTTCACACATTAAAAATGTTTTACAGACCCGCGGACAGTCACTCCTTAACCATCCTGAGCGGAAAATCATTTTCCGGCGCTATCCGCTCGGGGAGATGCCAGCATCTGCGTTCAGCGCCTTCTGCAGCGCTGTTGCTGAACACGCGCACGCCCGGGCTGTCCGGGAAGAAAATCTCACCGGCATGATTCACAGCGAGGACCGCTTTAGCTGGAGGACGTCTTCCGCCGCCGATATTCACTGCGGCACATCTTGATTCTCCTGTTACGGTCGAGGATGACAGCTTTCCCAGGTGCGGTTCTCTCTGCCTGCGTGCTCCACTGCCCGCGGTCGTGTTTGCCGATTTACCGCCACCTGAGGGGGTCCTGCGGATTGCGGACACCCGCGCCCTGGGTTTCAGCATGCCGCTCTGGTTGTCACCTCAGACAGTCAGTCGGGTTGAATCCCGCCTGTGGCTTCTGACGGGGATGTTTTTTATCCCCGTATATCCGGAGCTGACAGACCGGCACTGGAAAAAAGTCATACCCAACGGCGCCTGTGCCAGAGAACGGATAATAATGGAGAAGGACGGGGAGGCCGTGAGCCTCTATTCCCACTGGCAAAGTCGCACGCACTGAAACCTTTAAAAGAGTAAATTCCGGTGCTGCCGAGAGCATGTGTGTCAGCGGGAAAGTGCAGCAGTACTTAGGGGGAGCATGATAAAACGTGTTATATACCCGATCTGCAAAAGCATGGTCAGGCTGCCCCCCAGATATCTGATGCAGAGCCCGTAACCGGCACCGGCAGCATATCGGACCAGATGAACATAAGGCCGCCCCTGGGGTTTCTGGCTCCTCCACACCGCTAAACCTTCCCTTTATATCAGTCAGCCCATCAGGCATGTCCCTCTTTCACTGAATGTGCCACATCCCTGACGGCTTTCTCCACGCCTTCTGAGTTTATCTGAATACTGGCAATGACCTCACCTGCCTCGCGCATGAGCGCCACGCCGTCCTTTGTGTTTGCCATACTGCCCTCTATACCACAGAGTACTTTTTTGGCCAGCAGGTTGTTATCCACCACGACCCGTTCGATTTCTTCAGTGGCAGCACTGACGCTTGCTGCAAGGTTGCGGACTTCTGCGGCGACAACGGCAAAGCTTCTGCCTGAGGCACCCGCCCTAGCTGCTTCAATAGCGGCATTCAGGGCAATTAGCCTTGTCTGCATGGCAAAGCTTCGGATTGTTTCGACCATACCGTCAATGCTGTCAGACTGACTGTTGAGTCGGGATATATCCGCTGAAACCGAGCTCATCCCAAGGGCAATCCTGTCTATCATTCTGATGCTGTTCTCGATTACGTCTGCACCTGTCTGGGCACTTCCCCGTGTCTGGACTGCCATATCCCACGCGTGCACGGCGGCATCCTGCTCTTTCTGATTTCGCAGGACCTGACCGGTAACGTCTGAAGCAAATTTCACAATTTTATACAGTTTGCCATCTGGGCTGAATACCGGATTATAGGTGGCACGTAACCAAAGCGGGGCACCACGACTATTCAGTCGTGGGAACTGGCCAGAGAAAAATTCACCCTGATTCAGTTTTTCCCAGAACTGCCGGTACTCATCACTTTTATACAGTGATTCGCTACAAAATAGCCTGTGATGCTGACCGATGACCTCCTCCCGCTGATACCCGGTGGCGCTAAGGAAGTTTTCGTTAACATCAAGTACAAGTCCGGCTGGATCGAACGTAATGACGGCCATAGAGCGGCTGATGGCATTGACGAGTGACTCCAGTTCCAGTGCTGACTGTACGCGCCCGGAAACGTCTGCGGCTATTTTGATGATTTTAAAAACCCTCCCGCGCCTGTCAGCAACGGGAATGTAGCTTGCCTCTAGCCATACGGGACGGTTGCCCTTTGCCAGCCTCATATACTTACCACTGAAGATCTCACCGTCCGCAAGGCGCTGCCAGAAATGGCGGTATTCAGGTGTACTGAT
>NZ_BBOC01000152.1:0-5130 GCF_001485335.1 Type-D symbiont of Plautia stali
CATAACGCCCAAGATGACGATCCGGTGCCCAGATGATCTTTTCACCGAGGCTATCAAGATGTTCGATCAGCTCAACCGCGATGCTGGATGTCACCACCCAATCTGCCCGCGCTTTCACCGCTGCCGAGGTATTGGCGTATACCACCACGGTGCGATCGGGGTGCGCATCACAGAAGCGATTGAACTCTTCAATCGGACAGCCAAGATCCAGTGAGCATTCCGCCTGCAAGGTCGGCATTAGCACGGTCTTTTCCGGACTCAGGATCTTGGCGGTTTCGCCCATAAAACGCACCCCGGCCACCAGCAAGGTTTTCGCCGGATGTGTACTGCCAAAGCGCGCCATTTCCAGTGAGTCCGAGACACAGCCGCCAGTCTCTTCCGCCAGCGCCTGAATTTCAGGATCGGTGTAATAGTGTGCCACCAGCACTGCATCACGCTCTTTTAGCAAGCGTTTGATTTCAGAGAGGTAATGGGATTTTTCATCCTGGCTGAGGCGCGCCGGTTTCGGCGGGAAGGGATAAATGGCGCTTTCAGGATCGAACATCAGGCTCATGACACGGCTCTCGTTTTCTCAATTTAACAAAATTGCCCTTTGAGGCAATGATGCGGCATCAAAACCGCCATCGTGTTTTATATGCTAAACACGATAGCGGAATTGCGCGAGAGTGTCGTCTCTTTTTTATGCGGGTTACAGCAGCAGTGATCCGCCTAACGCTTTTTGCGGGCTCTCCAGTTCGAGCAGAAATGCTTTCACATCTAACCCGCCGGCAAACCCGGTCAGTTTACCGTTGCTGCCAATCACACGATGACAGGGTGCCATAATCGACAACGGGTTTTTCCCGTTTGCCGCCCCCACCGCTCGCACGGCTTTCGGATTGCCAATCTGCTCCGCAATTTGCAGGTAACTGCGGGTTTCACCAAACGGAATCGTGAGCAGCGCCTGCCACACCTTTTTCTGAAACTCCGTCCCGACCGTGTCGTAAGGCATATCAAATTGCTGGCGCTCACCGGCGAAGTATTCGCGCAGTTGGCGCTCGGCCTCGCACAGTATCGGATGCTGGTCGTTGCGGCTGACAGGCTTGAGCGGTACGCGCTGTGACCCTTCGTTCTCCCAAAGAATCGCTGACAATCCTTTGTCTGTCGCAATCAGCGTCAGTTCTCCCACCGGTGTGGGGATGATTTTGGCATGATACATGTTGCACCTCCGGCGTAAATCAGTGCGCCATTATCGCACTTTTATCGCAACAGACTGGCTGTTTTCGGTCATGAGCGTGACTGCTCCCCGCCGTAAACGGTGAGGCTTCCCACTTCTCAGGCCGCAACCGTCTGTGTGACGGATTTACACTGGCCTCTGTGGGCAGAAACGACGAGTCCCGCCGCCTGTAATTCCATTATGCCTTTGTGCCAGATGTTTAGCGCCGCGTTGATATCGCGGTCATGCCCAACTCCACATTCAGGACATTGCCAGATGCGTTTATGCAATGGGATTTCCGACATTTTGTAACCGCAACAATGACAGGTTTTCGAGCTGGCGAACCATTGATCCAGTTTGACCAGATGAACCCCTGCCGCCTGTGCTTTGTATTCCAGTTTCATGATGAAACCATGCCAGCCCGCATCTCCAATAGCACGGGCAAGGCTGTGATTTTTCATCATGTTTGCCGCTTTCAGCGTCTCGACAATGACCGCTTGGTTTTCGTCAACCATTGCGCGAGAGAGTTTGTGCTGGAAATCGGCACGGGCGCTGGCTACCCGTTCGTGAACTGCCGAAAGCCGTAACCGTGCCTTTCGGCGGTTAGCGCTACCGCGCTGTTTTCGGGACAAGGCTTTCTGTTTGCGCCGCAGATTGCGGCTAGCGTTTATCAGGTGGCGTGGGTTGTTCACTTTGTCGCCACCCGACGGGATAAGGTAATGGGAAAGCCCCATATCATAGCCTGTTACCCGGGTGATGTAGGTCGGTTTTGCTGGCGCGTCCTGCCCGTCGTCCGAAAGGACAGAGGCATAGTATTTACCTGCGGCATTGCGGGTGATGGTTATGCTGGAAACCGTGCCGGCAATTTCCCGGTGAATGACCGCTTTAATCGGCGTCATTTTGGGCAACTGGATAGCGTCGGTTAATACTTTTCCGTTGGGATGATAGCTGGACTGTTTGCCGTGTTTGCTTTTGAACGTGGGAAATTTAGCTCGCTTCTGGAAGAAATGAGAAAATGCCCTGTCCAGATTAATCGCAGCTTGCTGCAATGCCAGTGAATCGTATTCTTTAAGCCAGCCGTAACGACGGGACTTTTTCGCTACCGCCAGCAGCGGCTTTAAATCACGCTTTGGTTTTAAGGAAACACCGTGGCGCTGGTAAGCGTGGCGGCTGATATGCAGGGCTTTATTGTACGCAAACCGCACTGCGCCGAACTGCGCATTTAAAAATGCAGTCTGTTCCGAGTCGGGGTAAAGGCGGACTTTAGTCGCTCTTTTCATTTTCAGCGCTCATAGCCAGAATGCGGTAAATTTAATGACTTAAGTGGGTTTATTCAAGTGAGTGTACATGAGGAATGTAAAGGATATCTCTCCCGCAGGCATAGCACCAGTAAGCTGGTAGTACACCTTATCTTTACGACGAAATACCGCCGTAAGGTTTTCGACGGCACGATAATCCAGCAGATACGCGAGGCGTTTATGTCGGCTGCGGAAAAGCTGGAAATAGAGATTCTGGACATGGACGGCGAAGCAGACCACGTTCACGTACTGGTCGCGTATCCGCCGAAACTGGCGGTAAGTGTACTGGTCAATAATTTGAAGTCGATTAGCAGCCGCCGCGTACGCATTCTGAATACGAATTTGCGCAAGGCAAGTAATAGCGGGGTGCTCTGGTCACACTCTTATTTCGCCTGTAGCGCCGGTGGTGCAACAATCGAAACGCTGAAAGCGTATGTTGCATCGCAGAAAACCCCTGATTAGCTCCCCTTATATCCCCGCCGATTGGGCGAGGGTTTACGGGGCAATTGCTAAACTGGTTTGCTGTCCGAAAGCAGCGAGTTTTGTTTAGCCACTTGCGCGACGATACCCAAAATCATTCAAGGCGCAGCACGGCGGCAAACCAGAGCAGCCAAGGTATCTGCGCTTTGAAGTACGAAGGGTATATGCGGTTTATTTGCTGGAGAAGATGATGTTCGATCCCGATATTGCTTACCAGGCGCTGACCTCGCGCGATAGCCGCTTTGACGGGCTTTTCTACGTCGGTGTGACGTCAACCGGCATCTATTGCCGCCCCATCTGTCCAGTGAAAGCGCCGATGCAGAAGAACTGCCTGTTTTTCACCAGCGCCGAAGCCGCCGAGAAAGCGCATTTCCGCCCCTGCCTGCGCTGCCGCCCCGAACTGGCCCCCGGTTTTGCGCCGGTCGATAGTCATCACCGCATCGCCGATCGCCTGATCCGCCGTATTGAAGAGGGCTTACTGGAAGAGCAGGAGACGCTCGCCGATATCGCCAGTGAGTTTGCCCTGAGCGAACGCCAACTTCGACGCGTGGTGCAACAGGAGCTGGGCGTATCGCCTATTGAGCTCCGCCAAACGCGACGCATGCTGCTGGCGAAGCAGCTCCTTACCGAGACTTCACTGCCCGTGACAGAAATCGCCTATGCCAGTGGCTTCCGCAGCCTGCGCCGCTTTAATGATGTATTCCAGGCACGCTACCGCATGACGCCCTCTCGTCTGCGCAAGCAAAGCCAACCCGACAGCATGACAACGGTGCAAGAGAGCGCTGAGCTACGTCTCAGCTATCGCCCGCCCTATGACTGGGCCGCGATCATCGATTTCCTGCAGCAGCGCGTGATGAAGGAGGTAGAGTGGGTCAATGAAGGCGTCTACCATCGCACCGTGTCGCTGGGTCATTGCCGAGGTTGGGTGCGGATCAGCCATCTCCCCGAAAAGCAGGCGCTCAAGGTCCAGTTCACCACCACCTTAACCCCGGTTTTGCCCGCATTGCTGCGGCGACTGCGCGATCTGTTTGATCTGGATGCCCAACCACAGCGCATCAGCGAGCAGCTAAGCCAGGATCCGCTGTTAGCCGAGAGTGTGTCTCGCTATCCCGGATTACGCGTTCCTGGTGCGTTTGACGGCTTTGAGTTGGGTGTGCGCGCTATCCTCGGCCAGCAGGTCACGGTAAAAGCTGCCACCACCCTCAGCAGTCGCGTGGCTGAACGTTTCGGTGAACCGTTGACCACGCCATGGCCTGAACTTTCTCGTTTACCACCTACCGCAGAATCACTCGCTGCTGCCACCATCGATGATATCGCCAGCCTTGGCATCGTGAGTGCGCGCTCACAGGCGATTCAGGCGCTGGCGCAGGCGTGTGCCTCCGGGGAGCTACGCTTTAACGGCGCAGTGAATCCTGACGTGGTACAGCAGCAACTGCTGGCGTTAAAAGGTGTTGGGCCGTGGACAGCGAGTTACATCGCGATGCGTGCCCTACGCTGGCCGGATGCGTTCCCGAAAGAGGACATTGCGATTCGTAACAATCTGGGCGGGGTTAGCGCTAAGGTCGCTGAAGCGTTATCGCAAGTTTGGCGCCCATGGCGCAGCTATGCGGTACTGCATATCTGGAAGAGTTTGACGCCGGGTAAATCTGCTGCAAGCGATAACAAAGTATGACGGTGCGTTCCATCTGACTATTAAACCGGGATGGTGCGTTCCAGTCGGCAATAAGGGGCGGTTACGTAAAGACGCCGTAAATACATCCCTGTAGGCTCTGCCGGCGGTTTACTCGCCTCATCCCTGAGGCTCGCCCACGTTGTGGGCCAACGCTGCGCAGGGACAAAAACGCTCCCGGCGTTTTTGTCCCTGCGCAGTACGCTTTACTCCACCGCCCCTTATCACCGCCTTCATGAAACATCTGTGCGGTTTTCATAAAGCAATGAATCGTTTCATGGGTCAGTAAAGGCGGGATCGGAAGAGCGAAGCGTCCGAGCCATGGATGGCGAGGCCGATCCACAGGGAAGTGAGACTCCTTCACGATCCGTCCCGCCTTTACTGGCCGGGGCACCCAACGCAAAGCCACTCCACCAAACATTGTTTTTGAAACGCAGATTTAATAAACGCAGAAAAGCAAAAAGGCGCCTTTAGGGCGCCTTTCTACATAG
>NZ_BBOC01000153.1:0-5080 GCF_001485335.1 Type-D symbiont of Plautia stali
AGCAGTCAGGGTGGTTTTACCGTGGTCAACGTGACCGATGGTGCCCACGTTTACGTGCAGTTTGTTACGTTGAAATTGCTCTTTAGCCATCGCTAGTCCCTCTAAGACACGGATATATCGAAGATATCGTCATATCAACCAGGCAATGCCTGACTGTTTGGTTTACAGAGAGAGAATCAGGAGAGAGATAAAGGAAGTGGTGCTGATACCCAGAGTCGAACTGGGGACCTCACCCTTACCAAGGGTGCGCTCTACCAACTGAGCCATATCAGCACATCTGGAGCGGGCAGCGGGAATCGAACCCGCATCATCAGCTTGGAAGGCTGAGGTAATAGCCATTATACGATGCCCGCATCCTGGAACTCGGCTACCTGTTCTTTCTGTAGCTTATGAATAATAAAAGAAGACCTTCTATTATTCGAGCCTGCCAGAGTTTCTGGCCGACTTTGATTGCGTTACTACGCAATCTGAATTCGAAGGTGAGAGAGATGAACTCACCCGCCAGATAAAGACTTTATCTGACGCCCAACCAAGAGGTTGAGATGGTGGTGGGAGAAGGATTCGAACCTTCGAAGTCTGAGACGGCAGATTTACAGTCTGCTCCCTTTGGCCGCTCGGGAATCCCACCTACTTGATGGTGCCGGCTACCGGAATCGAACTGGTGACCTACTGATTACAAGTCAGTTGCTCTACCAACTGAGCTAAGCCGGCATCAAGTGGAGCGCATTCTAGGAAGACCGCGCCCAGGATGCAACAAAAAAATCGTCATTTTTGTTCTATCGCTTACTATTTGTGCAAATCATCGCAAATAGCCCATTACATGCAGTTTTTTCACCCAAATGCAGTGTGTTTTTACGCCAGTGAACTACGCCCTGAGCTTTTTATCCGTGTCATTTGTTCTGCACATTTGTAGGTCATGCTGCATTCTCGTTGTGCAGTTTGGTCAATTTTTTTCTCACTTAACGCTTGATCGCAGGTTTTTTGTGCTGGCCCGCATTTTGCTTCGTTTAAAAGTCTGGGTTTGGTTGAGGAGAATGCCTTATGAATATTGTTCAACTTAATGCTGAGACGTTGCCTCGCTATCGAAAAGCGCTGGCTGCATTAATGATTGATGCCATTCAACACAATATGGCAGCAGCATTCCATTCTTCTCATGGCCAGCAAGCACATCAGGAAGCCGAACGCTATTTTCATAGCTTGCGAGACGGCATGGCACGTCATGAGTTATTACTGTGGGTTGCGCTAACAGATGATGGCGTAGCGGGTAGCGTGCAGCTCAGCATCTGTCAGCGCCCCGATGGACGGAACCGAGCGGAGGTCTTGCACTTACTGGTGCACTCAACGGCACAACGCGAAGGTATTGGCCGCGAACTGATGAACAGGCTGGAGAGTAAAGCGGAGAGTTACCAACGTAGCCTGTTGTATTTGGATGTGCTGGCGGGATCACCCATCGAGCACTTCTACCGTGCTCATGGCTATCACTATCTTGGAGAGCTTCCTGACTACGCATTGTGCGCCGATGGCCACCCTCACCCCGGTGCAATCTATTACAAGCGCTTGCGGACCAGCGCAGCAGAAACGCTCGCAACAAGCTACTGAGCGATATCAAAAATGCGGGCACGCTTACGAAAGCGTGCTCAGGTTTATCATTTTGCTTCTTTTCGAAGTCGCACTGGTGTTACCCTCCAGCCCATTGTTCTCGTTAAATTACCCCCCGTGACGTGCAACTGAGTTCTCCGCATCATTGTATGCTTGCTGCTGCAAGATGTTGATGAGCCAGAATTTGCGGTCAGATGCATGCTTATGAGTAAAAAAACGACACCACTAACCACGCCATATCTGCAGTTTGATCGTCAGCAATGGGCCGCATTACGCGATTCAGTGCCGATGACATTGGCAGAAGGCGAGATTGAACGACTGCGTGGAATCAATGAAGATCTCTCCCTGGAAGAGGTCGCCGAGATCTATTTGCCGTTATCCCGCCTACTCAACTTTTATATCAGCTCAAATTTGCGCCGCCAGGCCGTTTTAGAGCAATTCCTTGGTATGAATGGGCAAAAAATCCCTTACATCATCAGTATCGCCGGAAGTGTTGCGGTGGGTAAAAGCACCACGGCACGTGTGCTGCAAGCACTGCTGAGCCGTTGGCCCGAACATCGTAAAGTTGAGTTGATTACCACAGATGGCTTTTTGCACCCCAATGCGGTGCTTAAAGAACGCGGCCTGATGAAAAAGAAAGGATTCCCGCAATCCTACGATATGCATCGTCTGGTGAATTTCGTGTCGGATTTGAAATCGGGGGCCAGCCAGGTCACAGCGCCGGTTTATTCTCACCTTATTTACGATGTGATCCCTGATGGTGACAAAGTTGTGCAACAGCCCGATATTTTGATTCTTGAAGGGCTCAACGTACTGCAAAGTGGCATGGATTATCCTCACGATCCTCACCATGTATTTGTTTCTGACTTTGTCGACTTTTCGATTTATGTCGATGCACCAGAAGCCTTATTAGAAAACTGGTACGTTAATCGCTTCCTGAAATTTCGCGAAGGGGCATTCAGCGATCCCGACTCTTATTTCCATCACTATTCACAATTACCCGAAGAAGAAGCATTGAATATCGCCCGAGGGCTGTGGAAAGAGATCAACTGGCTGAATTTAAAAGAAAACATTCTGCCCACTCGTGAGCGTGCGAGTTTGATTATGACGAAATCTGCAGACCATGCAGTTCAAAGTGTTCGGCTGCGAAAATAACAAACAGATAGCTATACCCAAAATAATTCGAGATTCAGGAAGGCGGCAAGTGTATGAATCCTCAGGAGCTTACTGAAGTAAGTGACTGAGGTGAATGCACGTAGCCAACGCACCTGTAATTTGTAGGATGAAGGGTATAAACGCCCTGTCATATCAGGGCGTTTTTTTAATAAAGAAGCTTAATAACCTGGTCGTAGCGAAATTTCGCCACCTACCCAAGATTTAATTTCTCCATCCTGCTCGAGTAATAATCCGCCCTGTTTATCAATGCCGCGTGCAATACCGTGAACCTCCCTATCGCCAATCAACAGTTTTACCGGGCGATTGATAAAGTTATCCAGCGCATCCCAACGTCCCACAAACGGCGTCAGTCCATCACGTTCAAAAACGGGTAAGGCATCACGCAGGCTATTGATTATTTTAGCCGCGAGTTCATTGCGATTAATTTTGACGCCAGCTTCCTGCAGATTTATCCAGCCCTGATTAATCTCTGTCGCACTTTCTGAACGCATCACCAGATTGACACCTGCGCCCATGACAATTTGTGCGGCATCGCCGGTTTTACCTGTGAGTTCAACCAGAATACCCGCCAGCTTGCGGTCGTTGAGATAGAGATCGTTTGGCCATTTCACGCGGACATCTGGTGCGCCAAGAGACTGAAGCACTTCAGCCATAACAATACCAATCACTAAGCTCAGCCCCATTGCCGCAGCCGGACCTTGCTCAAGTCGCCAATACATCGAAAGATATAAATTAGCGCCAAACGGTGAGAACCATTTGCGGCCTCGACGGCCTCGTCCGGCTTGCTGATATTCTGCAATACACGCGTAACCTGATACCAACTGGTCCATGCGTTCTAATAAGAATTGGTTCGTTGAATCAATGACGGGAATCACCGCCAGGTCCGGTTGCTGCAGATGTGACAGGATTTCCGCTTCATCCAATAGCTGTATAGGAGCAGGCAAGCTATAACCTTTACCCGTGACGGTGTAAACATCCAGACCCCAGCTTTTCAATGTCTGGATGTGCTTGTTAATCGCAGCACGGCTCATGCCCAGCGATTCTCCCAGATGTTCACCTGAGTGAAACTCTCCATCTGCCAGAAGCGCGACCAATTTGAGTGGCACGTTATGATCTTTCATGAAATTACCTCAACGGCATTACGTTCGCCCTGAGCACCAATAAAACGCACCTCTGGCTCCAGCCAAACATTGAATTTCTCACCAACGGAATTTCGTACATGGTGAGCGAGCCCAACAATATCTTGCGGTGTCGCCTGATCTTCATTGATCAATACCAGTGCCTGCTGGCGATGGACAGCGGCACCACCGACGCTGAAGCCTTTCAGGTTACATTGATCGATCAACCAGCCTGCGGCCAATTTGACCTCACCATTCGCCTGCGGGTAATGCGGCATATCTTGCCACTCTCGCATCAGTGCGGAGGCCTGTTCATGGGAGATCAGAGGGTTTTTGAAGAAGCTGCCCACATTGCCCGTTATCTTGGGATCCGGTAATTTGCTTTTTCGCATATGGCACACCGCATGGAACACATCCCATGCGCACACTGTGGCAGGGTTAAGTTTGGCTAAATCGCCATAGCTTAAGACGGGTTTCCACTGCTTTGCTAAGCAAAGCCCAATGGCAACAATCACGTAATCATCCTTCAATGCATGCTTGAAGATACTGTCACGATAACCGAATAAGCATTCTTCACGATAAAGGCGTCTGATTTTTTGCGTGGGCAAGTGCAGCGCATCTACATAGTGGCAAATGTCTTTGAATTCGACGCCATAGGCGCCAATATTCTGTATAGGTGCTGAACCGGCCATCCCAGGGATGAGCGCCAGGTTTTCCAGGCCAGTGATGCCTTTCTTTAAAGTATGCTCGACCAGCTCATGCCAGTTTTCGCCTGCGCCCACATGTAAATGCCATGCTTCATCTTTCTCTTCAAGAGAGATGCCTTTAATAGCGTTGACGATCACTCCACCATTAAAGTCCTCAAGAAATAGCACGTTGCTTCCTTCACCTAACACGATGAAAGGCTGGTTCCGCTGCTGAGTCGCTTGCCAGGCATCAATAATGGCTTCAGGTGTGTCAGCGATATACAGGGCTTGAGTACTGATCTCTAGACCCAATGTGTTGAAAGCTTTTAAAGAAGTGCGGGGGCTGGACATTTCACGGCCTTTACTGATTAATCTGGCCGTAGTTTACCCGATCAGTTAGCTGCAAGTGGGATGTTTTCGTGGCTTTTAGGGGGGGAATTCATCGATCTGCAGACGTAAAAAAGCCCTGAACTTTCGTTCAGGGCTTCTTCACTTGTTTGA
>NZ_BBOC01000154.1:0-4991 GCF_001485335.1 Type-D symbiont of Plautia stali
CACGCGACGACTGTCAGCAGCGTTCCGGGAAGCAGCATCGCATAGATATGAGGCAGGTCATGACCCGACAGGCTCCCGGCCAGCCAGAACAGCATCGTATCAAGCGTCTCCTGATCGATAACGAGGATTGCCTGGGTAATGGCATTACACAGCGCGGTTATCGCCACCCCAGCCAGCACCAGCCGGAGTGGATTATCCCGTACGTTACCTGCCCGGCTGGCGAACCACACCATTGCGCTGGCAGCACACGCCCCGAAAAATGCCAGTAAAAGTGTCTGCCAGGGGGTGTTAAAGGAAAAAACGCTGCCGGCCAGCACAACTGCCAGCGCCGCGCCCGCATTGACGCCGAACAGCCCGGGCGATGCCACAGGATTGCGGGTCAGCGCCTGCATCAGTCCGCCTGCCACTGCAAGAAAAGCCCCCACACACATGGCCAGCCATGTGCGTGGCAACCGGGATGTGCGAATGATGGCGTCAGCCGCACGGAGGGGATCGGAGTGAAACAAAGCGTCAGCCACCTGCGACAGCGGGTAGAAGCGCACTCCGGCCATGACGCTGACCACCATCATCAGCGCCAGAAGGGCACAGCAGAACAGAAAGCGTGCTTTCACGATGCCCCCCGGCTCAGCGCCCGCTCTGTGTCAGTGAGGATCTGATTTGCGCCAATTATGCCACCGGACAGACTCCAGGAAACGCTGTCAACCGGCCATAACTGTCGCGCTTTCACGGCGCGCAGTTGCTGCCAGAGCGGATGCGCGGTCATCACCCGGTACTGACGCAGAATGGCAGGGCTGTCCGCCCGGAGCAGAATGAAAAAGATATCGGCATCCAGCAACGGCAGGTTCTCCATGCTGGAAAAGCGCAACGACGTGCCGCGCGTCTGCGCAGCCTGCCCGTTCCAGTCAAAACCAATTTCGGACATCACCGAGCCAGGAAAGCTTTGTGGAGCGTAGCTACGAATGTGGTCGGGGCGGACTTCAATGACGGATACCCGGGGTCTGGTCTGTGCACCGAACCGTTCTCTCAGTAGGGTCTGAAGGGCGACAATCCGGGAGTCCCAGCGCTGAAGCAGGTCTCTGGCCTCATTGACCTTTGAAAGTTTTTCGGCGACGACCGTCAGCGTTTTTTTAAACTCATAAACGTCATCCAGCAGCACCACGGGCGCAATCTTTTCCATCAGCGGCGCAACATCCTGGTGGCGGAAACGGGAAGCAAAAATGATATCGGGCCTGAGCAGCGCTATTTTTTCAAGCGCCGGCTGGGTTTCCAGGCCTAACTGCGGCACGCCTGAAAACTGGTTTCGCAGGTAACGGTAAACCGGCTTTTCAGCCCAGGATTCAACGATCCCGCAGGGCGGAATGCCGAGTGCCGCCAGGCTGTCAGTGGCGCCCTGAAACAGCGAAACGGCACGCCGCGCGGGCGCTTGTTCAGCCAGCAGGCCGGGGGAAACGCCGTATAGCAGCAGCGCCTGCAGACAGCGACGGCGAACGGGTGAGAATAAAAATTGGCTTTTCATCGTCGGGTTAACGCCCCGGTGAGAGGGCGCCCATGTTCAGAAGTCAAGACTGTAGCCGAGCGTGGCCGTGCGACCCCGCCCGGCAAAATAGCGGTCAGGGTCAACGGAGGCGCTCTGCGAGTAATAAGTGATGTATTTTTTATTCAGCAGGTTGGAAATGCCCAGGCTCAGCTGTCCCCGGGGAAGCTTGTAACCCACGGCTGCATCCACCAGTGTGTAACCGGAGAAATCCTTTTCCTCATCGTCGAATTTTTTGCTCATAGCCCAGTTGGCCTGCAGGAAGGTGCTCAGCTCTGCGTTCCAGTTTGCCGACCAGCTGGCGATAATACGGTCCGGCGCGATATTCAGGCCGTCAAGTTTTGCATCGAGGCTGCCGTTTTCATCGCTGTCGTAACGACCGCGCATGTGCGACCAGGCGAGCGTCAGCTTGTGGTCCGCAGCAGGGCGGTAACCCGCGCTGACCTCGACGCCATCGATTTGCGTTTTTTCCCGGCGGGCGACAAATGCATCATCAACCAGTTCCACGCGGCTTCCGAGCTTTGAAGAAGAACGGTAGTAGCTTGCTTCAAAATCGAAGGGCGCCTGCTGAATGCGAAAGCCCGCCTCGCTGTTTTTGGTGACGATCGGCTTCAGCCCGTTGTAGTCATCCAGCCTGACGCCCGGGGTGTCGATCCCCCGAAGCACGCGGCCCACGTCCGGCACGGTAAAACCTTCGCTGTAGCTGGCAAATAAGCTGAGCGGCTCCAGTGGCGTCCAGACGATGCCCGCGTTATACAGGGTTTGTTCAAAGGAGGGAGACCCGCCTTCAACGCTGACGCGATCGTTTGCCCAGGTGGTCTGGTAACTGTCAATGTTCAGACGCGCGTATTCGTAGCGTACGCCACCGCTGAGCTTCACTGACTCGATCGGGGCATATTCGAGCTGCAGGAACGGCGAAAGGTCGGTGTAGTTGATTTCGGGTACGTAGGTTCGCCCGGTTGACCATAAATCCTGCTTTGAATTGTCAAAAAGTGTATCGAACCCTACCGTGGCCTTAATGCGATCATCCCAGATATCATCTTTAGTCAGGGCAATTTTGGTGCCGTATTTGTCGGTAAAGGCGCGGCTCTGGTCGTAGAGTGTGCCAAGAGGAGAAATCTCAGGATCCTGGAAAGAAGAAGAGTTTGTCGCGCCGAAAAGTGCTTCGTAGCGCTGGTAATAGGCGAGCGCGGTGAACTTCATGCCCGCCAGACTATAGTTATCGTAGGTGGTCCCCACCGTCCAGACATCGTTGTGCGGCGCGCTGCCTTCCGGTCTGCCTTTGACTGAGGTGGTCAGTCTGCCGGCATCGCGATCGCCGGTCACGCTGATGTAGTTGTCCTTGTTTTTCAGCCGGTAGCGATTGAGACTCAGCTGTATGCGCTGGTCGTTATCCAGCCAGTAACCGACCTTCGCCAGCATGTCCCATGCGCGTGAATCCATCAAGTCGCCCTGGGTGTTATCCACGCCAATCGCACGGTTATCTGCGTCTTTGAACAGGCCCTGATCTTCATAGCTCAGCGCGAACAGATAATCGACGTATTCCTCGCTGCCGTTAACGCTGTAGTTCGTTTTGTAGGCCAGCGTATCGTGGTCAAATTCAGCCGTAGGCGTCGTGGCTTCGACGCTGAAGTGCTGATTGACGGTGCCAGGCTTTGCCCGCTTTGTGATGATGTTAATGACCCCCCCTGTTGCCCCGAGACCGTTGCTGGCATTTGCACCCTTGATAACTTCAATACGTTCAATCATGGACGCGTCAATGGTGTGCATTTCCCGCCCGGTAGGGCGCAGAGGGTTGGATTGCGGAATACCATCAATCATCACCAGCGGCATGCGACCGCGCAACGTTTCACCGCTGCCGGACATTTTCTGTCGCGCAGGGGAAAAAGACGGCAGCAGGTTGCTCAGAATCTGGGACGTATCAGACGTCAGCTGCCGCTGCTGGCTAATCTCTTTTTCACCAATCACCCTGATGACCTGAGGAGAATCATTGCGTGAACCTTCGGTACGGGTTGCATCAACGACCAGCTCCTCCTCTGCACTATCACGGGCATAAAGCGGGGATGACGCGAGCAGCGTCAACGCAGCACACAGTGTGGAAACTTTCATACAAATGATCCTCTGCTCAGAACACTTACATTCAGGGTTGATTGGCTTCATTGGTTTATGCGAAAAGAAATGAGAATGAATATGATAACGGTTATTAATAACAAATTGTAAGGATAAAGTCAGGAAATGATGCATTTCAATTCTGAATGTGAATGGCACACTAGCTGCGTTAGCTCAAGTGCGCAGGTTGGCTGGCGGGGTGCAGGGATAGGCAGGTGATTAGACCTGTCAGGTCAAAGCGGAAATGGCTTTCAGGAGTGCGGAGGTGATTCTGACCGTATAACCTTCAGATATTTATGATGACGCAAATGGCGCACAGCCTGAAAGATGTGGAACCATGCCAGATGAATCTTAAGTAGTCCACACTGCATCTGAGAAGTCATCTAAGCCTTCTGTCGTGCACCTTACTGGGAAAAATACCGCGGATAATGGAAGAGATGATGGCGATGGCTCCAGGGTTGGAGCAGCCGAAAAGAAGAGTTCGACATTACCCTGGGCGGTAAAAAAGTAGCCGAAACGTTCGCTAGGCAGCAGAGGACGGTGATACTGATCTGTTATTGGATGAAGAAAACGCTGATTGTGTAAGAACCCTCCGTCGAAACACTTACAGATGGCAGGCGTGGTAAAAAGCCTTGCAATTGCTGAACGTTTGATAATTTGTTAAGTGATGGGATGTTAGTGCAGGTTAATCTGCAAGCAAACCGGAAGGCACGATTTATTTAGTCTACTAGACGGGTAAAGTCTGATTTGAAAAAACATCCGCCGTATCGGATAACGGCGGCAGATGTTACACACTGGGTTGTCAGCTATTAGTGCTTGTTAGTCATGGAATATGCCCAGAGGCACATTACCAGTGCGGGGTGAATTGTATACCTTTCTAAATATGCTGCCGGGATTTGACGGAAAATTTTGGGAACATTAACAAATACCAGAAATTTCTAAAGTAAATAGCGCACAATTAATACATAACCCATTATCAATAATGAATTATCCGATCTTTCGGTTGATTAAATATCTGCACTACTTGAAGTATGATTGGTCGAAAATTTGTGCAGCTGCTACTAGAATTTTATTCGTTAAGTCAAATTTAAAAGACGAAAACGGAGCGTACGATGCAAGATGACATTGCAGCTGAGTGTGAAATTCAGATAAAACGTCTGGCGGGGATGTATCAGATGGGGGACGGATACCAGCAAACAAAAGAAGCGATCAACTCAATCCTAACGGACTTCAATCATGGACTGGGGAGAGATGTGTCTGTACGCATCATGGTATGGAGTGATTTACATGCTTCGCTAAAAAATTCCCTGATAATTTCAGCCGACCCTCGCTGGATAGAAGCGATTCG
>NZ_BBOC01000155.1:0-4720 GCF_001485335.1 Type-D symbiont of Plautia stali
GATCCGCGTAAAGCCGCCGTCGAAGCCGCCATTGCGCGTGCGAAAGCCAAAGAAAGCGGCTGCCGCCGCTGAACAACCGGCTGAGGCAACTGCTGCTGAAGTCGATCCGCGCAAAGCCGCCGTCGAAGCCGCCATTGCGCGTGCGAAAGCCAAGAAAGCCGCCGCCGCTGAACAACCGGTAGAAGCACCTGCCGCTGAAGTCGATCCACGTAAAGCCGCTGTCGAAGCGGCGATTGCGCGTGCGAAAGCTAAAAAAGCTGCCGCCGCACAGCAGGACGAACTGCAATCTGAATCATCCCCTGAAGTGGAGGCTGCTGCCTCTCCTGACTCCGCCGACCCACGCAAAGCGGCAATTGCTGCCGCGGTCGCCCGTGCCAAAGCGCGTAAAGCGCAGCAGCAGCCTTCGACGACTGAGGAATAAATGGCTTTTCGTATCGCAAGTTCCCCTTATACCCATAACCGCCGCAGCACTGGCAATATCATGCTGTTGGTGGTGCTGGCTGCGCTGCCAGGGATGGCCGCGCAATGGTATTTCTTTGGCATTGGTTTTCTGATTCAGGTGTTACTGGCCACAGCCACCGCATGGATCACCGAAGGTGCCATTCTGCGCCTGCGTAAAACGCCGGTCGTGCCTACGCTGAGCGATAATTCCGCGTTACTGACTGCGCTGCTGCTCGGCATAAGTTTGCCCCCGCTGGCCCCTTGGTGGTTGGTGGTGCTGGGTACCGTCTTCGCCATCGTGATCGCGAAACAACTTTACGGCGGTTTGGGGCAGAACCCGTTCAACCCGGCGATGGTTGGCTATGTGGTATTGCTGATCTCGTTCCCGGTCCAAATGACCAGTTGGATGCCACCTGACACGCTACAAGCCATCAAGCCTGGCTTGTTAGACTCGCTCAGTATGATTTTTACCCACCACACACTGGCGGGGGAAACCATGCAACAGCTGCAACTAGGTGTCGATGGCGTGAGCCAGGCTACACCGCTGGATACGTTCAAAACCGGTCTGCGTGCGGGACACACCGCAGAGCAGCTGCTGGCTGAGCCAATTTACACTGGCGTGCTGGCGGGTCTGGGTTGGCAGTGGATTAACCTTGGCTATCTGCTCGGCGGCATGTTGCTGCTGGCGAAGAATGCGATTCGCTGGCACATCCCGGTTAGCTTCCTGGTCTCACTGGCTTTTTGTGCCACCCTCGGCTGGCTGTTCTCACCTGAATCGCTGAACTCACCGCTGATTCATCTGTTCTCCGGTGCCACCATGTTGGGTGCGTTTTTCATCGCCACCGATCCGGTTACGGCGTCGACCACCAATCGTGGTCGTCTGGTGTATGGCGCACTGATTGGTTTACTGGTGTGGCTGATTCGCAGCTTTGGTGGTTATCCCGATGGCGTGGCGTTTGCCGTACTGCTGGCTAACATCTGCGTACCACTGATTGATTACTACACCCAGCCGCGCGTTTACGGCCATCGCAAGGATTGAAGATGATCGAAGCTATTCGTAAAAATGCGGTCACGCTGGCAGCATTTGCCGTGGTCACCACCGGTGTGACGGCCGTGGTGAACTATGTCACCAAGCCGACGGTGGAGCACCAGACGGCCTTACAGCAAAAAAACTTGCTCGACCAAGTGGTGCCGACCGATCTGTATGACAACCACATCCAACAGGAGTGTTTTCTGGTCACGGATGCCGCCGCGTTGGGTAATGATAAACCCCATCATCTCTATCTGGCGCGCAAAGGCGATCAACCCGTTGCGGCGGCGCTTGAGACTACCGCGCCAGACGGCTATTCTGGTGCGATTCAGATGCTGGTCGGTGCCGACTTTCATGGCAAAGTTCTGGGTGTGCGCGTGGTCGAACATCATGAAACACCCGGCCTTGGCGATAAAATCGAGCTGCGTATTTCGGACTGGATTAATAGCTTTAACGGTAAAGTGGTGCACGGCGCCGACGATAAGAATTTTGCCGTGAAAAAAGACGGCGGTGAATTCGACCAATTTACGGGTGCGACTATCACACCACGCGCGGTGGTCAATGCCACCAAACGCACTGCCCTGCTGATTGAAACGTTGCCAGCGAAGCTCGCTTCGCTGCCCGAATGTGGAGATGCCCAATGAGTGAAGCCAAAACCCTACTGGTCGGTGGCCTGTGGAAAAATAACTCCGCCCTGGTGCAGCTATTGGGCTTGTGCCCACTGCTGGCCGTGACATCCACAGCCACTAACGCCCTTGGACTGGGTCTTGCCACCACGCTGGTGCTGACCATCACCAACAGTGCCATCTCCGCTTCCCGCCGTTGGGTGCCAGCAGAAATCCGTATTCCTATCTACGTGATGATCATTGCTTCGGTGGTGAGCTGCGTGCAGATGCTGATCAATGCCTACGCTTACGGACTTTATCAGTCACTCGGGATTTTTATTCCCTTGATCGTAACCAACTGCATCGTGGTGGGTCGTGCTGAAGCGGTGGCATCAAAAAGCAGCATCCCGCTCTCGGCGCTGGACGGTTTTGCCATTGGCATGGGCGCAACCTGTGCCATGGTCTCGCTGGGATCGATTCGTGAATTGATTGGCAGCGGCACCCTGTTCAACGGTGCCGATCAGCTGCTGGGGCCATGGGCCAAAGCGCTGCGCATTGAGGTGTTCCATTTTGATTCACCGATGCTGCTGGCGATGCTGCCACCGGGTGCCTTTATTGGTTTGGGAATGTTGCTGGCAGGAAAATACCTGATCGATCAAAAGATGAAACAGCGTGCGGCTCATCGTGCCGCTGCCCCTGAAGCCGCACCGCAAGGTGAAACCGGGAACGCAGTGTGAATAAAGACAAGCGCCTGCAAATCCTCACACGCCTGCGTGATGAGAATCCGCACCCTACCACTGAGCTTTACTTCAGCTCGCCGTTTGAGTTGTTGATTGCCGTACTGCTCTCTGCGCAGGCCACGGACGTCAGTGTCAATAAAGCCACGGCTAAGCTTTACCCGGTCGCCAATACCCCAGCGGCGATACTGGCGCTGGGTGTGGATGGCGTGAAAGAGTACATCAAGACCATCGGCCTGTTTAACAGCAAAGCTGAGAACGTGATTAAAACCTGCCGTATTCTGATTGAGCAACATAGCGGTGAAGTACCGGAAGACCGTGCCGCGCTGGAAGCGCTGCCAGGCGTAGGGCGCAAGACCGCCAATGTGGTGTTAAATACCGCCTTTGGTTGGCCGACCATTGCCGTGGATACCCATATTTTCCGCGTCAGCAACCGTACCCGTTTTGCACCGGGTAAGAATGTCGAAGAAGTGGAAGATAAGCTGATCAAAGTGGTGCCCTCAGCCTTTAAAGTGGATTGCCACCACTGGTTGATTCTGCACGGTCGCTACACCTGTGTGGCGCGTAAACCTCGCTGTGGTTCCTGTCTGATTGAAGATCTGTGTGAGTTTGACGCCAAAACCGAACTCTGACGCATTGCCGCCGCTACCCGAGTGCAACCTCGCGCTCTGGTATCGGCAATTCGGCGATCCTGCCCAAGTCCTGACGCTGGAATCCTCCCCCTTATCCCCGCTTGCCGAGGGTATGTTGCGCGTGCAAATGCACTTCGCGCCGGTTAACGCTTCCGATTTGATCCCGATTACCGGTGCCTATCGCCATCGTGTTGCGCCACCGCTGGTTGCTGGCTATGAAGGTGTCGGCACCGTTATTGAGGCATCGTCAGAGATGCAACACCTTTTAGGGCAACGCGTATTACCGTTACGCGGCGCTGGATGCTGGCAGCGCTATGTTGATATTGATGCGCGGCTTGCGATCGCTGTGCCCAACGATATTCCTCATCAGCTTGCTGCCCGCGCCTATATCAATCCGCTTGCCGCCTTATTGATGCTGCAACAGTGGCCCGTGACCGGAAAAAATGTGTTGATCACCGCTGGCGGTTCTACCTGCGCACAGTTGCTGGCGCAGTGGGCCCTGCGTCAGGGTGCAAACCAGGTGGTGGTGGTGTTTCGTGCCGCCGAACATGCTGTACGTTTGCAGGCCATGGGTATGACGCCCATACAGGAATCAGCGCGAGATGCGTTGAAGGCCGTCAGCGCTGTCACAGACGTGGTGTTTGATGCGGTGGGCGGTGATGTCGGGCAGTTGATTTGGCAACAGCTTAATGAAAATGCGCAATTTGTCGCTTATGGCGTGCTCAGCGGCAAGCCGGTGCAGGTAAAAGCAGCCCGGCCAGCACTGCACTGGTTCCATGTTCGGCACACATTGGGTGAGATTGGCATGACGCAGTGGCAGCACCTGTTTGCGCAACTCTGGCCGTTGTTGCGTAACAGTGATTGTGGCGAGGTGGAAATATTCCCCCTGACGGAGTGGCGCGCAGCGATCGACTGTTATCACCAGTCGGGTCGAGCACGGAAACCGTTGTTGTGTTTTGATGAGTTAATATAGGAAGGCCTAAATGCTCGTCAGTTAAGCGACTGACGATAACGCCGTCTGGGGTCGCACCGGGGCTGCCGGTCCTCACGCCGCTACGCGGTGCCTTCACTTCACTCGTCTGCCTTACGGACCGGTGCCGCTGGAACATCCATGTTCCAGCGCCACCTTTCGCCCGCGTCCTGCGGGCTCTCCTGGCATACTCGCTCAGCTCAGCGCTGCGGATGCCTGCCCCGGTGCGACCCCAGCCAGCTCATCAGCTTCAATGCGCGTTGTCAAAAGGGCACATTGTCTGAGGCTATGACGCCTCTGCTGCC
>NZ_BBOC01000156.1:0-4623 GCF_001485335.1 Type-D symbiont of Plautia stali
AATTTCATACAGACAGGCGGGCCGTTTATGAACAAGATGCTGCTGCTGTTTGTGCTCATGGCGTCCCCCTTATGGGCGCAGCCGGCAGCCTGCACGCCCGGCTCCGGCACCTGCATCACGGCTTCGGAGGATAAAAACGTGTTTCTGCACGCGACCTGCGATGACGACGGAGCGCTTCTGATTTCGCTGGAGGCGCCGCACGGCAGGCTTTCGGGCGATGACATACAAAACAGCGCAGGACAGGACGGCGGCGGATGGACGTGTGCCGGCGAGGCCCTGCGTGGCCACTGCAACATTCTCTACGCCCGGGTGCCCGGCGCCATGCTGGACATGCTGTCCGGGCGTGCAGGCCGAGGAGTCCGGCTGGCCGGCGCACTGCCGGAAGGACGCCTCCTGAATTTTTCTGCCGCCAGCCTGCGACTCTGGGCTGACGCCCTGCCGGCACGCTGCCACTGAGCCCTGCCCTTCCGTGACCGCGACCCGCGCTGCCAGGAATCCTCTTATTCACGCGCGCCCGGTTGCCTTAACGGCAGCGGCGGTCTTTGCTTAAACGACTGCAGAGATACAGCAGGTTAAGCGGAGAAACAAACGCCATGGGTCCCGTACGCTGCCGGCGCTGCTGTGCACCTCTGACCACGGAGGATCGTTATTATTTTATCAGCCACTGTGAGACCTGCGACACGGACATCCGGCATCAGGCGGGTGAGGCACACACACCCGTAAAGTCCCCGATGTATGTGCTGAGGGGCGTCTTTTTCTTATTGCGCCGTTACCGTCATATCCGGACGGCCGGGCACTGACCTCGCGGCGGGAAAGTGACTTCTGCCAAGAGGTGGCTTTTCAGAGGAACCGAAACGATTCGGATATTAAGAAAATACGCATCCCTGCGTAATTATATTTATTGCCGAATTGTTAACGGCAGGTGAATTACAGGAATCCCCGCATCATTTTAATATAAGACCAGCTTGTCACTCTTTTAATAAACTTTTTTGGGCAGGTGAACTTCCTGCCCTCCCAGTCAAGATTAAACCACTGAAAATCATCATCCTTTATCTTATCTATCATACTTAAAGCCTGTTCAGGCGTCCGGAAAGCATAAGCCTTCATCACGCCTTCACGGGTGCACAAATCAATGTGAACCATATAACCCCCGGGTGAAAAACTATTTTGATTTCATATTATTTTGATAACACGGTCATAATAGCTCTGTTTTCTTACGGTGCGTTATTTATTTTCGTTATGATCGCTTAAAAAAATCACCCCTGAAAATCTGCTTAAAATACCTGATTATATTTGCGTTAAATAAACAGGAATTTTGATGAGGAAATTCCGGGTCATAAATCAAATATATTTAATCACGATAAATCAGGTTAGCGGATTAGATTATGCTGCATACTTACCGGACTGATGCCTGCACGCCCGGATACCACGCCACGAAAAAAATCGGTTAGAGGAGCCCGGTTTTTGGCAGCGTGTGATGCGGGACATCAGAGTCGGGCATTCCGAACCGGGCCGCTTCTGACGCGGAGTCCTGCTCCGCTCCGGAAAAGATAAAATTTCTTTAGCGCTCAGGAAAAATGCATTCCGGCCGAAAATACAAAGGAAAGCAAACGCCCATGAGGATGAACATATATGGCCCGAGCCTTACCCCCGTTGTACCAGCCCGTTTCACCCTCCTGTCTGGCTGACAGGCTTCGCGAACTGTCTGACCTGCTGGAGGCCCGCAGCCCGTTAATCCGTTCGGCAGAGAGGCATCACACCACCGGAGGCCGCGGTGAGCCGCTCATGATCATCCATATTGAGGTTTATGAGGAGCCACGGTGAATACGGCATGTGTGGCAAACAGCCTGAGCAGCAGGCGCGAAAGCGGTCAAAAATCAGCCTGTCATCAGAATATACCGGCTCTTATGTGCACCTCATTACGCCCGCTGATATCCTTTCTTTCAGTCAGTTTCCTCCTCAGTTCAATTCAATGTCTGATTTATGGACGACAATTCAGATAAATGTTCTGGTTAAAACGTCACCCGGGGCTATAGTTGCTGTTAAGGCTGTTACTTCCCCGGGCGGAGGTTATGCGGTGTTTTATCACGACGATGAGAAAGGCCATATCATTATCGGCGAGGCTGCGGTCAGCCTGGCGGTTGCCGGTCTGGACATTACGGCAGAGTCCCTGATAAATGAACTTGGGGTAATGGCAGAGGGTGACGTCAGGGACGCCAGGCTTGAGGAAATCTTGGATGCCAGGCGCTGGCTTCAGGGGTTCCGGAAGTACAGCAGTCGCGAGCAGGCTGAGATGCACTGGATGACGGGGGTGGAAAAAGACGGATAATATAACCAGGAGCATACCCTGTCTCCGGACGCGACACGATGATGAAAAGACATCTTCATACCGGCTCACGGTGCGCCAACAGGCCAGAGAGATGATCAGGGATGAGACTCCACATATCTACGGTAACGCCTGTAAAATAACTGACCTGAATAATTGCTTAGCAATCATAAGCTAGCGATTTTTTATATGTGAATATTGGTCAGCATCCCATAAATCAGTATACAGGGTTCCTTTTTTTATATACCTTGCGCGCATTAATTCCCGTTCATATTTTAAACACTCCTTAGTCAAGGACGCTGAATGCGCCACAAAGGCCTTACCCCTATTACAGCGGAAGATATCGCCCGGTACTTCTCTGACGTTCAAATCCCCACGCAGGAGGAATCTCTGGGCCAGATTGTAATTGAGATTCTGCGCAGCGGCACCGCCTTAAACCGCCCAGCGCTCTGTGCAAAGCTGGCACGTCGCCTGGAAGTGGCCGCCAGCGCGGAGGAAGAGCAGCACTACCGCATTTTGATAGGCCTGCTCTTAGGCCGCCAGAGTGCAGCCTGAATGACCTCGCACGCTCGGGCCTGACAGCATGAACTCTCTCACTGTCTGAAACTACCGCCGCGTAAATGGAAAGCGGAATATTATCTCGCCGTAATCTTAATGTTCCTGGATAACGCACTGGCATAAACTTTAACGGAAAAAATACGGTCAGCGGATCTGGGTGCCTGTTGTGCGCCTCGGGGGGCCAGAACGGTTTTATCTCGGGTTCTTTAACCGGCGGAAGGTTCTGCAAACAGACGGGTGCAAATTCTGCCCTGATTGATGACTGTATCGTATGGTGGCTTATGCAGCAGAATAAAACCGAAGAAGAAATTCTCAGTGTGCTCAATCAGTATGGAGACCAACTGGCTGCGGAGTCAGAAATCATCAGCGAGGTGTTTCATCACCTGAAGCTTAACGGCGGCCGCGTGGTGCGTAAAGATGTCATACTTTGCCTGATAGCAGAGCTGGAAAGCACCTCTGACGTCGTCAGGCTTGATGTCCTGCGCGGTGCGCTTGAAATTGTTGTGGGCTGTTCGCATGAGAGTGATAACGATTAGTCCTGGCATGTATCGCCATAAAGCCCTCCGCTTGCCCGCCCCGCGAGGATAATGGCTCTCATTTCATAGAGCTCCTCAGATTCATCCTCCGTTATTGTCTTATCCTTGGCCGAACTTTTATTCGCCTGACCTTCGCTTAACTGTTGCTACTGTAAGCAATAATCACTTCATTCGATTTTCCATTCCACATAAACCATAGTATGTCGCAGAGGGTCATGACGGCGCTTGAGGAGATGACGCCGAAGGTTGAGCAGTACTCCATTGATGAAATGTTCCTGGATTTAACCGGCATCGATGGATGTGAGGACTTCGAACACTTCGGGCGGCGCCTGCGAGCGCACGTGCTGGCCACAACCGGTCTGACTGTCGGCGTAGGCATGGGGCACACCAAAACACTGGCCAAAAGCGCTCAGTGGGCCAGTAAAGAGTGGAAGCAGTTCCGGGGAGTATTGGCCCTGACACCCGGAAATCCCAGACGTACCGCCACCCTTTTGCAAAACCAGCCGGTCGAGGAAATCTGGGGCGTTGGACGGCGCATTGCTAAGAAGCTGAATATTATGGGTATCGAAAATGCCCTGCAGCTGTCACGCGCGCACCCTGCCCTCATTCGCAAAAACTTCAGTGTGGTGCTGGAGCGGACCGTGCGCGAACTCAACGGCGAATCCTGCATCCCGCTGGAAGAGTTTATCCCTGCAAAACAGCAGATTGTCTGTTCGCGATCGTTCGGCGAGCGCATTACGTCAAAAGTGGCCATGCAGCAGGCGCTCTGTCAGTACGCGGCGCGCGCATCCGAAAAGCTTCGGGGAGAACGGCAGTTCTGTCGGCGCGTAGGTATCTTTATTCGCACTTCACCACACGCTCAGGGCGAGGTGTTTTATGGCAACAGCGCCGGTGAAAACCTCAAGACTCCAACTCAGGATACCCGCGATGTGATTGCCGTGGCTATGCGGTCGCTGGAACGTATCTGGCTGGATGGCCGCCGGTACATGAAAGCAGGCATCATGCTCGATGACTTTACTCCAAATGGTGTTAGTCAGTTAAATCTGTTCGATGAAGATGGCCCCCGCCCTAACAGCGCGCAACTGATGAAGGTGCTGGACGGCATCAATCAGTCCGGGCTTGGAAATCTCTGGTTCGCGGGTCAGGGCATTAATACTGAATGGAAAATGAAGCGTGAAATGCTCAGCCCTGCATGGACAACAC
>NZ_BBOC01000157.1:0-4538 GCF_001485335.1 Type-D symbiont of Plautia stali
AAGAAGATCATATAGAGATCCATTGTAAGATCAAAAGAGATCACCAGCCTCCTATCTTTATGATCTTCATGTAAAAACACTACTTTTGGTATTCACTTTCCATGATGAAGGTATCTACTTTCATGTAAATGGGTCTCCACTTTCATGAAAAAGGTCTCTACTTTCATGGAAATGGTATTTACTTTCATGCTATAAAGGTATTCACTTTCATGAGAACACGATCTTTTTGACCTGTGGGTGTGGATAAGTGGGAAACGATAATAAAGTCATAGACATAAACAATCCTTTTGCCATCGTTAAAAAGGATTCAGAAACAGTTTATCTACTGGAGCCGAACAGTAACAAGACCGTTCAGCCGGTAGCTTTGCTGCGTCTGAGTGTCTTCACTCCCGTGGCGCCAAAGGAAAAAGGGAAGCGCGACTTTTTGATCGACGCCTCCGACGAGCTCTCAAGCCTTGAGGTAGCAAAGCGTGAAGGCTATACGGATATCAAGATCCAGGGCGCGAAGCTCAGCATGTCCACGGACTTCAAAACGTGGCTCGGCATCATTATGGCCTTCTCCACTTATGGCTACAGCAGCGAAACGATCAAGCTGCCATTCACCGAGTTTGCCAAAATGTGTGGGATCAAATCCGCCGATCTCAACGCCCGCTCGCGTAAGCGCCTCCATGACTCCCTGTTCAGCATTTCCAGCGTGACGCTCGCCTTCAGCAGCAAGGATGGCAAGAAATCCATGTTCTCCCACCTGGTACAGCGCGCGGTGCTGAATATGAACACGGATACGGTGGAGATCACGGCGGACAGTAATCTCTGGGAACTCTACCGCTACGATCACAAAGTGCTGCTGGGCCTCAAGGCGCTCTCTGAGCTGTCCCGTAAGGAAGCCGCTCAGTCTCTGTATATCTACTTTGAGAGTATGCCCTCCGGCACGCTCTATATCTCCATGAAGCGCCTCAGAGAGCGTCTGGCGATGGGATCGCCGGTGAAGCTCCAGAACTCGATAATTCGTCGGGCTATGGCCGATTTGCAGAAGATTGGTTATATCGACTTCACCGAGCTCAAGAAGGGCCGCGAGATCCAGTTTGTCATTAACAGCCGCTCCCCCAAACTGCAGGCGTTACCCGGTCACTGATATCACCAGGGTATTCACTTTCATGTACCCTTGCCAAAAGGTGTCTGCTTTCATGCAGGCTACGTTAAAAGTATTCACTTTCATGGATCCCCCTTCAAAGGGTTTTTTTTGCAGGCACCTCACCCCGAAAGGTATTCACTTTCATGTTTGTCCTACTGAAGGTATCTACTTTCATGCATATATTCCCCTGAGGTCTTTACTTTCATGATGCGGTGTCCGCCCGGGTATCTGCTTTCATGCAGGTGCCCGCAGCCGTGCATGAAAGTAGATACCTTTATCGGTCTTCGGCCCGCCGGATGCATGAAAGTAGATACCTTTGCCGGTGGGCGTCCTCCTGCTTCATGCAAGTGCATACCTTTATAATGCGGCAAACGTCCGCGTCGCCATCAGCATGAAAGTGGATACCCTTTACATGTAAATGAATACCTTTGTCGGGTACCCCGGATAAGTAAGTTAGTACTCGCTATCAATAAATGTGCTTTCGTGTATGGTGTTGATATGTTCATCCGCATACTTCTGCTTACCTCCTCGCTGGACGGATTTCCGCATCGCGTATGGTCTGCCTTCGCCGTTATGCGCCTGCTCATGCTTTTTGCAAAGACGCTCCAGCATGGGATCGGGTAGGATCGGGTAAGGGGTTCAGAGTGCGCGTGAGGAAGATCCCCGGGCTCGCGCCTCTCTGCCCCCTGCTTACATGAAAGTGAATACCTTTACCCTACGATGTGCGACAGTATCACGTTTTGCGCCGGTTTCTCATCTCATCCTGATTTCCGCGACGACGCTGCAGCCTGAGGCTGCAAATCTGTTGAGGCTGAGGCATCATGCCTGCAGGCTGGCCATAACAGGAATAACCATGACGGAACTGAAGGATGTCCTTACGCCCCTGGTGACGCTCGCCGGCGTCTGGCTGGGCGCACGTTTTACCCTGCGTAACGAACTCAGTAAAAAAGCGCTGGAGATCCGCACGGCCAGGCTCGAAAGCATTGCGGCTGAGTGCAGTGAGGTGCTGACCGGAATTCGCAACTACGGCGGTACCCTGATGCACGTGCTGGAAATGGATTTCAGGCTGCTGACTGAAAAGGTGGGGCCCGGGATACCGCTGACGTCGTGTCGTCTTTCCGTGCAGGACCTTAATGCACGCGCCGCAGAACTCGACGACAGCGCCCGGGGGCTGGATCATGCGAAAATGCGCAGCTGCAGGCACATGTTGATGTTCCATCATCCCGACGAGGCCGTCCGCTGGGAGGCTACCGTTTCGCCGCTGCTGCGCACGCTTAACGACTTTCTGATGGTGACCATGCCCGGAGAGCCTATCCGGGATATGAAAGGCGTCAGCAGAAGCGCTGCTGAGGAGCTGACGTTGCGAACAACGCTCAGCGGCCAGCTTGCTCAGTTGGCCCGGTTTCAGGCCGAGCTGACGGAATCGCTTTCCGCCGGGTTCGTCGCCCTGACGCGCCCGGCCCCCTCTCTGGCGGTCCGGTGCCGCGCATGGTGCAGAAGCCGCTTTCCTTTTTCATCCCGGGGGCGGTGACGGCTGCTTCAGTCAGGCTGGTCAGTTGCCTTTTCAGCCGGTATGCCCGCACGTTCTGCATTAAACGCTGCCAGGCGTGATTCAAGGATCCGCGTGACCGGAGGCACGGGGACGCGGGTAAAGAACAACCACGGAAACCACCACACAACCGTGTTGGCCAGCAGTATGGGGCCGGTATATTCGTAGCCGAACTGCTGCGCGGTCATGAGCGTCATCAGCGCCAGCATCATGAGGCTAATGGGAAGCGTCATCAGCACAAAGCACCACCATGCGCGGCGGTACCACTTCCGGTTAAAGGTTATCTGCCCGTCCCGCTCGCCGAGCCAGGATCGCCAGGGCGCGAGGTAACGGGCGCGTTCACCATTGCGTGTGATGAATGCTACGGCCAGATCCTGAAGCCGCCACTGCAAGAGACCGGTCAGCTGGTGCAGGCTCTTTTGCCTGAGCTCGCGCTCTGCCAGAGCCCGTGCTTCTTCAGACACAAATGGCTGCTCCAGAAGGGCCCGCAGGCGGTTCCGGCGGGCGTTCATCACGCTTCCGATGGCGCCTGCCGGGCTTGCCCGGACCAGCCATCCGTAAATGATCTGCACAGCCACCCAGCCAAACAGCACAAACCAGGCGGAGCCTTTATACTGCATGAGCCAGTTCCCCAGCTCGGCGGTTAACGTCTGCATGTTTTCCCTTTCTAATGTATCACTGATCCATCCGTCAGGCCGGTGGCAGGCTCCTGAGCACGGCCGCCGCCTCCGTGCCCTCTCCGCTGAACGACACCTCAAGCGTGGCCGCCACGTCCAGCGCAAACACCCGCGTGTACACCTCTATCGAGCGCGCATCTTTATGCCCGGCCAGCGCCTGGATCACCTTAAGCGGCTGGCGGTGGTACAGCAGGTGCATGATGTACGAGTGGCGGAACGTGTGCGGGGTCACTGGCACCGAGAGGTGCACGCCGTCGTCCGCCGCGCGCCTGACCGCCGCCTTCAGCCAGTTGCGCATCGTCTCGTCGGTGACCGACCACAGCGGCTCGCTGGCCATCCACACCTCGACCTGGCGCACAAACGCCGGATCGGTGAGCGGCACCAGGCGCACCGCGTCCTTGGGCGGGCGGCCGCGCCGGCTCCGCACCTTTTCGGAGAGAATGCGCACGAACGGGCGCGGCCCGTCGATGGCGAACGACTCGGGCGTGAGCGTGCAGCCTTCGCCGATGCGCGCGCCGGCGTTCCAGAGCGTGTTAAAGAAAAAGTGGTGGCGCCGGTCGGGCATATAGTGAAGCAGCGCGGCAACCTCGGGGCGAGCAGGTCGAACGGCGTCACGCCGTTCGCGGTGGCCATGCGCCTGAGCGCCACCGCGGTGGCAAAGTCAGCGCCCGGCGCGAACGACAGCGCCGTCACGCGTCCTGTTAAATTCTGCTGGGGTATCAGGCTGTTCATCCGTCAATTTTCACGTAGCGACGTCGGGGTCTGTGAGGGCTATTTTCGCCGCCCCACCCGCGCGGGGAAAGCGGAATAAATCGCGGAAAAAGGATCCGGGATTTGGTTTTACCCGCAGATTAGCGCCTTATCCAAAACCGGTAAAGGATCCTTTATCACGGTAAAAGCGCCCCACTCCGCGCGCCACAAGGGCTGAGCGCCCGAGCCGACACTTTGGTATAAATGGTGTATTCCCAATAATGATCCCGATGTCTTTAAGGTTGATTCATTAAGGGTTAGCATTCCGACTACTGCTCTTCTGAACTTGGTGGTCCGCGTTTTACTGATTTGTTCTTTCCCGATAGCATCAAACCCTAAGGTTAAGTCATTCTCCTTGTATCTGTTGGGGGGCTCGCGCAGCCTGAAAAGAATTACGCGACTATCTTGTCAAAAAGAATGGCTGGAAGAC
>NZ_BBOC01000158.1:0-4513 GCF_001485335.1 Type-D symbiont of Plautia stali
TGCTCAATAATGTCACGCTATGGACACTCTGGAATGGGTGCATCAGTTATCTGCTGATGGGGTCGTTGATGGGCGGCGAATGGCTGCTGCGTCAGCGTTTGAGGAACAAAGCATGAAGGTTCTGAGTATCCGCGACTGGCTGGCTGCGACTGATCGCGTGGTGGCCTGGCAAGGCCAGCAACAGCACTGGTTATCAGAGATGCGCCAGCAGGTGCAGGCGCTCGCGGAAAAACTGCGCAGCCAACCCGGCCAACACTGGGCGTTGTGCTTTGACAATAGCTACCACTTCACGGCGGCGCTGTTAGCCGTGTGGTACGCCGGTAAGACGCCGGTGATCCCCGGACATTGCCGCACGGCGCAACTCGAAGAGATGGCCGAGCACCTTGACGGTGTGATCAGCGATATGCCGCTGACGCTGTCAATGCCGCATCTCCGCTGGGACGGTGCGCTGGCGCTGGGTGAGCTGCCTGCGATAGCGGATGACGCAACCCTGGTCCTGTTCACTTCGGGGTCGACGGGCACACCGCGCCGCGTGGTGAAATCACTGCGTGCGTTGGATCTGGAGTCGCACTGGCTTGCTCACCTGTGGGGACAGCGCTTACAGCAGTGCCACGTGATCGCATCAGTCAGCCATCAACACCTGTATGGCCTGACCTTTCGTATTGTGCTGCCAATGGCGCTGAGCTTGCCGCTTGCGGCGCAGCAGATCTTCTACGGTGAGCAGTTGGCCGATCAGCGCAGCGATCGCCGCTATGCCTTTATCAGCAGCCCGGCTTTTCTGCGCCGTCTCGATCCTTCGCTCACTGCCCCGCATTGTGCATTGGTGGTGTCAGCCGGTGGGGCGCTGCCCTGGCCTGCTGCCCAGCAGGCTGAAAGTGCTCTGCACTGTGCTGTGGATGAAATCTACGGCAGCACTGAAACCGGTGTGATTGGCTGGCGCTGTGCCAGTGTTGAACACGCGGCGTGGCAGTGTTTCCCCCTCGTCACCCTCTGCGAGCAACAGGCCGGGCACTGGCGAGTCTATTCTCCCTTGCTGGAAACTGATGAGGGCTGGCCGCTGGATGACCGCATTGTGCAGCAGCCATCGGGTGCATTTCAGCTGGCGGGCCGTCAGGATCGCGTGGTGAAGATTGAAGATAAGCGTGTGTCACTGAGCGAAATTGAACGCCGCTTGCTGGCGTTGCCTGGGGTAACGGATGCAGCGGCGCTAGCGATTCATCGCCATGGTCGCCATGCGATTGGCGTGGTATTGGCACTGTCAGAAACGCTGGATGCCACGGCATTATCGCTGCGAAAAAAACAGTGGCGAAGCGAATTGCAACCCTGGCTGGAGCCGGTTGCCATGCCGCGCTACTGGCGCGTCGTCACCACCATTCCGGTGACGGCGCAAAGCAAACGTGCGTGGCCACAAATTGAGGAGTTGTTTGATGTTGCCGGTTGAACTCAACGCCCAGCAGCAGGGTGCGATGCTGACGTTACGCCTACATGCTAAAGCGGATCTGTTTTGGTTCCGCGGCCACTTTCCCACGTTACCCATTTTGCCCGGTGTGGCGCAGCTCGACTGGGTTTTGCACTACGGCTTAACCCGATTGGCGCCTGGTAAAGCCTTTGCCTCAATTGACAACATCAAGTTCCAACAGCCGGTGCCGCCGGATGCCGAACTGGAATTACAACTCAACTGGCAGGAAGACAAATCACTGCTCAGCTTCAGCTATAGCCTGATTCGTCAGGATGGTGCCGACATCGCCAGCAGTGGGAAGATTCGCCTGTGTTGAGTGCTGCGTTCATGCCCTGCGTGCTGATTCCCTGCTACAACCACGGTGCCATGCTGGCATCGGTATTGGCTCGTCTCGCACCTTTTAATCTGCCGGTGATCATTGTGGATGATGGCAGCGATGCGCAGACCAAGCAGCAGATCGCCGCCCTGAATGCACCGCAGCTGGATATCCTCACATTGCCGACCAATCAGGGCAAAGGGGCGGCGGTGATCGCCGGCCTGCGCAGAGCGGCAGCGGCAGGATACAGTCATGCGCTGCAACTCGATGCGGATGGTCAGCATCAGGTTGAAGACACACCACGCATGCTGGCGGAAGCGCAGCAATATCCTGACAGCCTGATTTCGGGTCAGCCGATTTACGATGCCTCAATCCCCAAATCGCGCTTGTATGGCCGCTATATCACCCATTTTTGGGTGTGGGTCGAGACGCTGTCGTTTTCGTTAAAGGACAGCATGTGTGGCTTTCGCGTGTACCCGCTGCAGCCTTCGCTGCAATTGTGCGATCGCCATCCAATTGGGCAGCGCATGGATTTCGATACAGAAATCATGGTGCGATTGTACTGGCAAGGCACGCCAAGTCGGTTTATCAGCACGCGCGTGACCTATCCTGAAAGCGGCCTGTCTCACTTTGACGCGTTGCATGACAATCTGCGCATCTCGTGGATGCACACTCGTCTGTTCTTCGGCATGTTACCGCGCATCCCGCAGCTGCTGCGCCGCCGTCAGCAAACGCAGCACTGGTCTGCCACGCCGGAACGCCGCGGTCAAAATGGGCTGCGCTTTATGCTGTGGTTGTATCGTCGTGCCGGGCGTCTGCCCTTTGTGCTGTTACTGTGGCCGGTGGTGGCGGTTTACTGGCTGAGCGGTCGCAAAGCACGCGCCGCCTCCCAGCAATGGCTGAAACAGGTGCAAGCAGAAGCCAGCAGGCAGCAAACCGCCTTGCCAGGACCGCTCACCAGCTATCATCACTTTCTGCGCTTTGGTTACAGCATGCTGGATAAAGTCGCCAGTTGGCGTGGTGATGTGCAATGGGGACGTGATATTGATTTTGCGCCGGGTGCCGAAGCGGTGATCCGTGCAGCTGACGGCCAGGGGCATTTGATTCTGGCTTCGCATCTTGGTGATATCGAAGCCTGCCGCGCCATGGCGAAGCAGGTCAGTGGCCTGGTGATTAACGCGCTGGTGTTTACCGACAACGCCCAGCGTTTTCGCGAGGTGCTGGAGAGCATTGCCCCTCAGGCGGGGGTGAATTTGATGCCGGTGACGGATATTGGCCCGGACACGGCGATCCTGTTGCAACAGAAGTTGGATGCCGGTGAGTGGGTAGCGATTGTCGGTGACCGCACGGCCGTGCATCGCCAGCGTGGCGGAGAGCGTCGTGTGGTGTGGAGTGAGTTTATGGGCCGTCCGGCGCCGTTTCCACAAGGCCCGTTTGTGCTGGCTGCTGCCCTGCGTTGCCCGGTGTTGCTGATGTTCGCCTTGCGTGAGCAAGGGACCTTACGCGTGCACTGTGAACCCTTTGCCAATCCGTTAGCACTGCCGCGCGCCCAGCGCCAGCAGGCATTGCAGACCGCGGTGGATCGCTACGCCGAACGATTACAACAGCATGCGCTGATGGCGCCGCTGGACTGGTTTAACTTTTACGATTTCTGGACCTTACCAGAGGAGGAGAGCCGCGATGAGTGAACGCACCTGGCGCGCTGAAGTGGCATTAACCGTGTCGTTCCACGATTGCGACCCAATGGGCGTGGTGTGGCACGGCAACTATTTTCGTTTCTTCGAAGTGGCGCGGGAAGCCTTGCTGCGCAGCATCAACTACAGCTATGGCGAGATGACCGCCAGCGGTTTCGTCTGGCCGGTAGTGGATACGCGGGTGAAATATCGCCAGCCGCTGCGCTGTGAAGAGGTTATCCGCGTCGAAGCCAGCATCACGGAATATGAAAATCGCCTGCGCATCGATTATGTGATCCGTAATGCCGCAGGGCAGGTCACCACCAAAGCGCATACCTTGCAGGTGGCGGTGGATGCCACCAGTCAGGAGATGAGTTTTGTCTCACCGGATATTTTGTTTGAGCGCCTGGGGGTGAAGCCGTGATCAGAGCCTTTTGCCTGTTATTGCTCCTGACCGCTGCCAGTGCCCATGCGGTGACGCTCGATCAGCTACAGCAGCGGTTTGCCAGCCAACCGGTGATCCGCGCCAACTTTGAGCAGGTGCGCACCATTGCCGGCATGTCCCAGCCGCTGGTATCGCGTGGTCAGTTGATCATTGCCCAGCAACAGGGATTGTGGTGGCATCAGGCCACGCCCTTTGCCATGACATTGGTGCTGGATGACAAACGTATGGTGCAGAGCATGAGTGGCCAGCCGCCACAGGTGATTACGGCCGACAGCAATCCACAAATGTTCCAGTTCAACCACCTGTTACGCGCGCTGTTCCAGGCGGATGAAAAAGTGCTGCGTGAAAACTTTGACCTCGATTTCCATGACCGTGGCAACAACAGCTGGCAGCTCAGCCTGACACCCAAAGCGGCGCCGCTGAATAAAATCTTCAACCGTATCGATTTGCAGGGCGCGGCGTTTCTCAATGGGATCACGCTGGATGATAAGCAGGGCGACAAAACCCTCATCACCCTGAGCGATACCCGCACCGAACCGCAACAACTGACTGATGAAGAGCGAGCGCGTTTTGCCCCAGCGCAGTGAAAAAATTTCCGCGCTACTGTGGCTGAGCGTGTG
>NZ_BBOC01000159.1:0-4303 GCF_001485335.1 Type-D symbiont of Plautia stali
TATTATTCGAATCGACTGAGCACAAAAGTGTTACCTATGTGCCCGGTCTGATCTGTTACCCATGTGCCCGGTTGTACCTTTATGCGCACCAGCATAAATATTTTTGGCTTAGGTAAGCGGTATTGCGCGATTTCATTCGATTAACGCGGTCGCGATCCCGGCCGTCCGTTGCCCAACATAATAGCTAAACGGCTGCCGCCCGGCGTGGTCTCCATTAAAATCTTGGTGACGCTGGTCAGTGGAACCGACAGCAACATTCCTATCGGCCCGAGTAGCCAGCCCCAGAAAATCAGTGACAGAAACACCACCAACGTCGAAAGCCCTAATCCGCGCCCCATCAGCTTCGGCTCCAGCATATTGCCAAACACCATGTGAATCGCACCAAATAACGCCGCAACAAATAGCGCATCGTAAACACCGTTGAGCACCAGTGCCTGAACAAACGGCGGGATGCCCGCGATAATCGGTCCGATGTTGGGAATGAAGTTAAGGATAAAGGCGACGACGCCCCAGAACAGCGCAAACTTCACGCCAATCAACGCCAGCACCAGCCACACGGCAGCACCGGTAATCAAACTGACCAGGGTTTTCAGAGCCAGATAATGTGTGACGCCTTTGAAGGCCTTATGCAGCCCGGCAATGCGGATTTGCGGGTTAATCATGGCATTACGCATCTTATAAGGCAGGTGACGCACCTCAAACAGCATAAATACCACGGTAAGGATCAGCAGAAGCACATTGGTCATGGCACCGGAAAACTGCTTCAACAGCGTGGTGGCCATATCCATCATCACATTGGGATCGAGCCGTGCAGCCAGCGCTTCGGTAGAGATATTGATATGAAAGCGCGCGGCAACATGCTGAACCACGGCGAGTTTCTGCTCCAGCAAGCTACGAATTTGCGGATAGGTATCGCTGAAGTCACTGGCTGAACTGGCCATCACACCAATCAGCAGCAATATGAAGATGAAAATCACGCTAATCACCAGGGCGATCGCCAGGCTGCGCCGCACGCCGCGTCGCATCAACAGGGTCACCAGCGGGTTAAGCACAATCGCCAGAAAACTGGCGAGCAGAAAGGGAACCAGAATCTCTGATGCGGCGCGAATGCCCGCCAGAATGATCACCAGCATCGCCATCTTGACCAGCATGTTCTGGCCAATTTTTTCCTGTGGCAGGTTGTTCATGCACTCTCCTGAGTCATTTATGGCTCAGGAGAGTGTAGTTGAATGAGAGTAAGTGGTTGTTTAATTAGGAATAAGCGAAACGCTGCATTGCGGTCCTCAACCAGGTGCGCATAAATGCATCATCAAATTCTGTGCGGTTTATTGCCAGGTGCGCATAAATGCGTCATCAAATCCTGTGCGGTTTGCTGCCAGGTGCGCATAAATGCGCACCCTACGGGGGGATTAAATGTAGGGGCGCCATTTATGGCGACCAAGGTTGTTATTTCCCCTGACGCTGCATCAGAGCGGTAGCGCCCAGCATCAAGGTCAGGCTGGCAAACAGCGTGACGGTTGCCATCGCCATGCCTTGGCCTACTGAACCTTGTTCAAACTGCCGCCAGATAAAAATCGCCACGGTCTGCGTGCCAGCGGGCGCCAGTAGTAACGAGGTCACCAGCTCACGTGAAGCTACCGCGAACACCATCATCATCGCTGCCAGCAGGCTGGGAGCCACCAGCGGTAGCACAATCAAACGCAGTGCCTGCAAACGTGAAGCGCCATGCACACGCGCCGCCGGTTCCAGCGTCGGAGCCAGTTGACGCAACGCGCTACTGACATAGCGCACTGGCCATGGCAATAACAGGCAGCTGTAGGAAAGCAGCAGGATAAATATCGTGTTGTAAGGCGATACCGGCCAGAAGCCGCGATTCCACAGCAAAATCAACCCAACGCCGACTACCACGCCCGGCATTGCCGCCGGCAGTAGCGCCAGCCCATCCATCATTGCCAGCAGGCGCGTTTTGCCTTCTGAGACGCGCCAGGCAATCAGGAACCCGAGCAGGCCGGTCAGCAGTGCCGCCCCGAGCGCTAGCCCAATGCTGGTGGAGAAAGCCGCCAGTGCATCGCCTTGCTGACTAAACAGCGCACCGAAGTGGCGCAGCGTCAGGTTATCCAGATGCAAGCCGCCGGAGAGGGTATTCTGTAATCCGCTCAGCGTCATTGCCCCCAGCGGCAGGATCACCGCCAACACCAGCGTCAGTGCGAAGGGCAATATCATCAGCGGTAACCAGCGACCGCCATGGGCGAGTTCCTGCACCACGGGTTTGCCGTTGACCGCTGTCACATCACTGCTGCCCGTGAGTTTCCGCTGCAGGAACCAGGCCGTCAGCGCCACCAAACTCAACATTAATGAGAGTGAAGCTGCGCCCGGTAAATCAATCGGCCAGTCCGCCAGTTTGGTCTCGATACCAACGGTCATGAGCGTGAGATGTGCCTGGGTACCCAGCGCGGCGGGCACGCCGTACTCTTCAATCGCGAGAGTGAATGCCAACAGCACGCCACCGGCCAAAGCGGGCAAGGTCAGCGGCAGCGTGATTTGCGCAAAGGCGCGCCACGCCGAAGCTCCATGTACGCGGGCAACCCAGGCAAGACGTTGCCCGCTCGCCATCAACGAACGCGACACGGCAAAATAGACCACCGGGAAGATATTCAGCGTCATCACCAGCGTCATGCCGCTACTGCTGAACAGCAGGCTGTCAAAGTTAACGCCGGTGAGTTGTTCGATATACCCGTTGCGTTGCAGTGCCAGCGTCCATGACAGCGCCACGATATAGGGTGGGGTGAGGAAGGGGATCAGGAACAGCAGGTCCCACAGCGCCGCACCCGGCAGGCGAAACAGGCCGCGCAGTGCGCCGAGCGGTAAGCCCAGCAGCAAACTGCACAGCGCGACGCCCGCTCCGATTTTTAGCGTGCCCAGCCACATCGGCATCAGCTGTGGATCCTTGAATAGCGCCGGTAATGCACTAAAAGCGCCGCTCCAGTTTCCCTCACCCAGCTGCGGAAACAGCGCTTGCAGCACAATAAACAGCAGCGGCAGCGCCACCAGCAGCACCAGCGCCAGTAGAATCAATCCATTCAGGGCACGCGACATGGCTTACTGTCCGAACAATGTGCCAAAGCGCTTCAGCACTGCCGCACGTTCGCTGCTACCGTCGTTATTGGCGGGCAGCAGTTTGATCTCGGTGAACAGCGGACGCTGCGCTTTGATATCGGTTCGCGCGGGCATCAGCCAGGCTTTGGCAACCTGCTCCTGACCTTCATCTGACAGCACATAATCGACGAATTTTTTCGCATCGTCGGCGTGTTGGCTACTTTTCAGTATCATCATCGGACGCGGTGCGACCACGGTGCCATTCTCAGGGAAGATCACCTTCACGCTCTCACCCTGCGCGATGTTGTTATAGGTAACGTAATCCACGGCCCCAAACACCGCCGCTTTTGCCCCCTGCAACACTGGCGTGACCGCCTGCGCATTCGGACCACTCATCACCATGCCGTTGGCTTTCAGCTGGTCAAACAGCTGCCAGGCTTTTTCACCTTCGCTGTTTTGCAGGCCAATCAGCAGGTCAAGTGACGCACCAGACAGCGCGGGATCTGGCGTAGTGACTTTGTCTTTAAAAGCAGGCGCGGTCAGGTCTTGCCAGGTTTTCGGTTCAGGCGTGCCGCTTTTGGTGTTCCACACAATACCGAGGGCGGAAATCCCCTGCGCCACATAGTTGGCGGTTTTAAATTGATCCGGCACTTTCGTCGCGTTGCTGCTCTGATAAGGCAGCAACCAGCCACGGTTTTGCAGATCTTCGGCGGTATCCCATGACGCGGAGATCAACACATCGGCTTGTGGATTCGCCTGCTCCGCTTCGAGACGCGCCATCACCTTACCGGTGGTGGCCTGGAAGATATTCACTTTAATACCGGTTTGTTTTTCAAATCCGGCGGCAAGACTTTTCGACAGCGAGCCCGGACCCGCGGTGTACACCGTCAGTGCGTGGGCGTCATTCATCATTATGGCGGAAGTCAAAATCATCGCGCTGATGGCTCCTTTGTGGCTGATGACATTTTTAACTGACTTGAGAGATGGCATTGCGGTCCCCTGAGAGGTGAGTAACGGAAACAATCTGGCCCTGAGCCAGGTGAATAATGCGGTCGGCGAGCGTGTTGGCCTCCTCGCGATCATGCGTGACATACACCGCGGTAATGCCCGACGCGCGCAGCAGATCCGCCATGGTGTGTACCAGGGTTTCGCGCAGGTCGCGGTCAAGGTTGGAGAGCGGTTCGTCGAACAGTAAAATCGCGGGTTT
>NZ_BBOC01000160.1:0-4266 GCF_001485335.1 Type-D symbiont of Plautia stali
CCCCCGCCCCTGTCGCTAACCTGTGCCAGCCGCAAACTCAACCCGGCAGTGCATCCTGCAAATGGGCTGATGAGATGCAGCATCGTCTTAATCGGCAGTTTCAGGACGCTGCACGTTACGCGGGTCAACAATGTCTGGTGCAGTTGGAGTGGCAAAACAGCGGACGTTATGCGGTGACGCAAACACAAGGTGACGAAACCCTGTGCCTGCGCGCCTGGCAGTTGATTGGTCAGTCGAAAGGTTTACCGCCCCCGCCAGATCGGACGCAACCGGCGTGGTTCGGTTTTGCACCGCGCAAAGCTAGCTCGCCAGCCCATCCTGCCGCCATTGGCGCGGGCTGATGCCGAACCAACGGCGGAAGGCGCGGGAAAAGGCGCTGACTTCGGAATAGCCCAACAACAGCGCCATTTCGGAAATCGGTAGCTGCTTCTGCTGCAAATAGTGCGTCGCCATCTCGCAGCGCACTTTGTCCACCAGCGCGGTGAAACTGATGCCCTCTTCACGCAGTCGCCGTTGTAGTGACCAGCTCGACAAGCCCATTTTCTCCGCGATCTCTTCCAATACGGGTTCGCCCTGCATCAGCGACAAATTCACCTGTGAGCGCGCCTGTTCCACCACACTCTGAACGGATGCATTGCTGTTCAGTCGTCGGATCGCATCCTGCATCACCATCAACAGCATCGGGTCCTGTTCCGGCATGGTTCGCAGCAGGTCACGTTTGGGGATCAGCAGCGAATTAAAAGGTTGATCGAACCACACCGGTGCATCAAACACTTTGCAGTGCTCATGCCACTGTTCAGGGCGCGGGTGCTCGAAATGCACTTCGCGCGGTGCCCAGTTTTTCCCAGCAACGTGGCGGATCAGATTGAGGAACATGCCCAGCGTCAGTTCGGCATCCTGGCGGCGTGAAAGGATCGCGCCATGCCGCACCTGATAATCCAGTCGCCAGCAGTCGCCTTTATCCACCAGTCGCGTCAGGGTATCGTGCTGATGCCACGGAAAGGCGTTCACCACATTATGCAACGCCTGTTCAAGCGTGGGTGAACACAGCCCGATGTAGCCAATCAGACCTAATGACTGCGGTTTGAACTGCCTGCCGTAGTGCAAACCGAAGTTATCAAAACCTGAGTGACGCGCCGCCTCTTCCATCACACGGCAGTAGTTGACCAATCCCAGGCTGAGCGTGGGACTCGCCAGCAGTTCGGAATCAATCCCGCTGATGCCAAAGATCCGATCGACATCACCGCCCTTGTCAGTGATAAAAGTGCTCAAACCTGTCGCCGCAGCCGCCAGCACGCCGCGATTGTTGGCCTGAGCCGAGAGCGTGCTCAATGCTTCAGAAGGGGTTATCAGTGATTGCATGGGAACCTCACAAGGAACGCGCGAGTGGAACATAGGGAGGGATCCAGCAATTTTCGTACCAGGCGTGGAAAATGATAATAATTCGACACGAGGTTGTAGCGGCGCGATTTATCGCGCAATACATTGCGCCGCTACGATGCATAACTGATCATTCGTGGTGCAATTACACCCCAACCGGCAGCTGATTAGTTTCCAGATAGCGGCGACACAGACGCACAGAGTGATCGGCCCAGCGCGGCCCAAGACTCTGCGCCATCTCCGTCTCCGCGTGCGTGCCCATCCACGCGGTCATTTGAATACGGCGCTGAATCAGCAACGTCGGCACCAGCGCCATCTCCTCATCGCTAATGTGCGCGACGCGCTCGTAACCCTGGATCCAGTTATCAACCCATTCAGCGGCACGTGGATGATGCTCGACAAAGCTGATCGCCGCCGCCAGATCGTGCAGATACCAACCCATGCCGCAGTCATCAAAATCGATCACTCGGGTTTCGCCCTTGTGCAACAACAGGTTGGTGAGACGAAGATCGGCGTGGATCAGGCCATAGCGATCGGTGCCTTTGCCGAAGGTTTGCAGCTCTTGCCCGACACGTGCCACCGCTTCCGCCACGATGCCGTGATCGGCTGGATTGAGGTTAGGCGCATCCTGCCAGCGCCCCCAATGGCTGTGATCGCTCACCATGGTGTGATGATCCCAGATGATGCGCTGAAAACCGGCAGGTTTCTGCCAGTTGCGGCTGTGTTGATGCAAGCGTGCAGTGATGTGCCCCAGTTGCTGAAACGCCTTGGGATCGACATCGGTGGTCGGCATGTCACCTTCGATCCAGTGGAACAGCACCGCATGACGCACGCCACCTCCCGCCATGCTCAGCGACAGCACGGTTTCGCCATCTTTGGCGGGAATGGCCTGCGGTACCATGATGCCAATATCACGCAGCGCATCCAGCCACAGTAACTCACTCTGAATATCGGCTTTGCTGTGATAGTTAGGACGATGCAGACGCAGCGCGTAGCGTTGGCCGCCCGCCAACAGCAGGAAAGTGGCGTTTTCGGAACGGCACAGGAGTTTCAACTCGCCCTGCAATGGCGCGGGATAACAGGCCAGCGCCTGCTGCGCCAGCACGGTGATTTCTACGTCAGTAAGGGTATCGGCTTGTTCGGCGCTCATTCATCAATCTCCAGCATCAATCTCAAGGGTAGCAAGTGTTATCAGCATGGGATGACCTCGTCCTGGCTGCTTGACCGCAGACAACCCAAAGTTGACCGCAGCGTGCATCTGGCACTTTTTTTGCCTGTAAGTTGACAGTGGATGACAAAACTCACTGCGCTCGCGTCAAGTTTTCCCGCCACCGGCAGCGGCATTATCCATTCACTGTAGTGCATAGAACAAAACAGCGCGGTGCAGCCGCCGCATAACAATCACGACGGGGAGACGATTATGACGAGTAAGCTCAAACCCACGCTGGGCACTCTGCATTTGTGGGGTATCGCGGTTGGTCTGGTAATTTCCGGGGAGTATTTTGGCTGGAGTTATGGCTGGGGCGTGGCGGGCACGCTGGGGTTTCTGATCACCACCGCGCTGATTGCCACCATGTACACCTGCTTCATTTTCAGCTTTACCGAGCTGACCACTGCTATCCCGCATGCCGGTGGTCCGTTTGCTTATAGCCGTCGCGCCTTTGGTGAAACCGGCGGCCTGATTGCCGGCCTGGCCACGTTAATTGAATTCGTGTTTGCCCCACCGGCCATCGCCATGGCCATCGGTGCGTATCTCAATGTGCAGTATCCCGACCTAAACCCGAAAACGGCGGCAGTCGGAGCCTATCTGGTGTTTATGACGCTGAATATCCTCGGAGTGAAGCTGGCCGCGATGTTTGAGCTGGTGGTCACGGTACTGGCGGTGCTCGAACTGCTGGTGTTTATGGGCGTGGTCTCGCCGGGCTTTAGTATCGCGAACTTTGCCGCCAATGGCTGGGCAGGCAGCGATCATTTCGGTATGCCCGCACTTTCCGGCATCTTCGCCGCGATCCCGTTTGCCATCTGGTTCTTCCTCGCCATTGAAGGGGCTGCCATGGCCGCTGAAGAGGCGAAAGATCCGAAACGCACCATTCCAAAAGCCTACATCACCGGGATTTTGACGCTGGTGGTCCTGGCGATTGGTGTGATGCTGCTGGCCGGTGGCGCTGGCGACTGGCGCAAACTGTCGGATATCAATGATCCGCTGCCGCAGGCGATGAAGATGATCGTGGGCGAGCACTCAAACTGGATGCACATGCTGGTGTGGATTGGTTTGTTTGGTCTGGTCGCCAGCTTCCACGGCATTATTCTTGGTTATTCACGCCAGTTCTTTGCTCTGGCTCGCGCCGGCTATCTGCCGTCAGGTCTGGCGAAGTTGTCACGTTTCCAGACACCGCACCGCGCGATTATTGCGGGTGGCGTGATTGGCATCGCGGCGATCTACAGTGATGGGCTGATTAACCTGCAGGGAATGACACTGACTGCTGCGATGATCACCATGGCGGTGTTCGGGGCCATCGTGATGTACCTGATGAGCATGCTGAGCCTGTTTAAGCTGCGTCGCACGGCACCGGATATGGAACGTAGCTTCCGAGCGCCGGGTTATCCCATTATCCCAGGTATCGCGCTGGTGCTGTCACTGGTGTGTTTGATTGCCATGCTGTGGTTCAACCCGGTGATCGGCGGGCTGTTCGTGGCGATTATGGTAGTGGGATATCTTTACTTCCTGGCCACGAAGACCCAGCGTGAGAACGCACCGCAGGATGCCATGTTGATGGGAGAGTAACTTTCTCCCTCACCCTAACCCTCTCCCACAAGCGGGAGAGGGGATTTATCCAGCACCGTTCACCTCGGTCATTTACCCTTGGCAGCCTTCTGCCGTGCGAG
>NZ_BBOC01000161.1:0-3749 GCF_001485335.1 Type-D symbiont of Plautia stali
GGCCAGGGCGTCGGGCACGCAGAGGATCTCCCCCTGCGCCAGCGTGTGGTCGCAGAAGGCGACGGTGCGGGCGGTGCCGGTGATATTCAGCCCGTAGCGGGACGCAAAAAGCTGCCGCTGGTCATCAATCAGCGAAACGAAGGCGGTGGACACGCGAAAAAGGCGCGCGGCGAGCGTGGTGAGGCGGTCCAGCGCGTTTTCCGGCAGCGTATCCGCCTGCTGATAGGATGCCAGCGCCGCGAGGCGGGCAACCTCGTTGTCTGATGTCGGGCGTTTCAGGGTCTGTCCCCCCAGAGGTCGAATGAGCTGTGGCCGGCATGACACAGCAAAAAGGGGACACGTTCAATCAGACGGGGCCGCAGAAATACCTGCGGCCCCGCCGCCGGAAGAAAGGCCCGTCAGCTGACCCCGCCGCGGGCAGGGTCAGGGGTAACAGTGACGCCCGGCTGTACCTGCGTCACAAAAACGTCATTTCAGGACCATTCCTGGGCGCGTTCAGCGCTGCAGGGCGGCGCAGCGCAGGCAGATCACGCAGTCGGGGTGCCGCAGGCGCGCGGACTGAAGCGCATGCCTGAGCGAGTAAAACGTGCCAATAAAGCGGACTCCGCCGGCCTCAGCCAGTTCGACACACCCCGCGCAATGCACTTCCTGGAGCGCGGTGCGTCCGCGCCGCACCGCGTAGTAGTATTTACCGCTCATGTCCTTATCCTCTTATCGGCCGCGCCCGACTGAACTTCAGCGAGCCGTCAGCGGACAGAGCCTGCTACTTTTTCTTTTGCGGCACAAGGGCATAATGCGGATGACGCCCGGCGAGCAGCAGCAGGAGTTCGTACTCCCCCTGGCTGAGGGGGCGGGATTTTTTGCCGCCTCCTTCATCTGCCAGACGCGCAGGCTGAGCTCAAATCGCTCTGCGGCGGCCTCCTGCGACAGGCCAGCAGCAAGCCTGAGCTCGCGGACGTCGGAACCGACCGCAACGGGCCGGTACAAAAGTTGATTTCCCAGAAGACACTCCTTTCCGACTGGCGGATCACAACGGACCGTCAGAATAAAAATACCGGGGCTCGCCCCAATTCATTACATTATCTTAACATTAACCTTATAGTTCAATGCGTCATGAACTGTCTACGGGATAATTAACAGCAGGCACTTCATTTATTTTTATTCTGCTGAGTCAAATCAGACAAACAGCCTAACGGGCATATTATCCATACGACCAGGAATCCTCTCCTTTTTTAACGAAATCCTGACAGAAGGATTATTCCGGTATTTTCCGGATGATTATTCGCCAGGATAGGCAGGGCTTACCGGTGGCCGTATTTAAGGCGCCGCCACACCCTGTACCGATAAAAAGGATAACCTGATGAAAAACCGTGATTATATCCAGCGGCGGGTCCCCGCCGACCTGAGCCGCATAGACATCCGGGAGCAATGGCAGATCACCTTCTGGACGCTGGAGCTGCGCACGACCCAGGAGCGTCTGACCCGCGCCGTGCGCGAGGCGGGCCCGGAAGCCGACCGCGTGCGGGCGTGGCTGGAGAAAAATCCCCCGCCGCGTACGACGTGTTAATGATGCCAGAAGGCCACCCAGTCGCCTTTGGGTGGCGGGGTAGCCCGTCGTAAGCTGACCGGCGGGGCGGACGCTGCGGCAGCCGTGTAGCCCTCTTTTGCCGGCAGCGTAAACCGGGTAATGGCGCCGCCCAGCGCGGTCGTCTGCCCGCTCAGGTTGCCCGCTGTGGCGGTAACTTCCTGCACCAGGGTGGCATTCTGCTGCGTGACGCGGTCAAGCTCCGCGACCGCCAGCGTGACCTGCGCTATGCCCTTGCTCTGCTCTTCCGAGGCCAGCGCTATCTGACCAATCAGCGCATTGACCCCGCCGACGCCGCGAAGTACCTCATCCATCGTGGTGCCGGCGCTGCCGGCGGCTCGGCGCCCGTCACTGACGCGCGCCACGGTATCGGCAATCAGGCCCTCAATCTCTTTCGAGGCGGCCGCGCTGCGCTGCGCCAGCGACCGCACTTCGGCCGCCACCACGGCAAAGCCCCGCCCCTGCTCCCCGGCGCGGGCCGCCTCAACGGCGGCGTTGAGCGCCAGGATGTTGGTCTGGAAGGCAATGCCGTTGATGGTGGCGGTGAACTGGCGGATTTTTTCTGAGCCCTCCGCGATGCTGCCCATAGCATCCACCACGGTCTGCACCTGCTCCGCGCCCCGCTGCGTGGTGCCGGCGGTGCGTTCTGCCAGCTCGCGCGCCTCGCGGGCGTTTTCCGCGTTGTGGGCAACGGTGGCGGTAATTTCCTCCATGCTCGCCGCGGTCTGCTCCAGGGCGGCGGCCTGGGTGGCGGTCCGGTCGGACAGGTCGGCGTTGCCGGCCGCAATCTCCCCGGCCTCACGGTGCAGAATCGCCGCGTTGTCGCGGATGGCCGCCACCGCGTCCAGCAGGCTGTGCTGCATCTCACGGACCAGCGGCACCAGCTGACCGACGCAGTTGCGGCCCAGGTCTTCCGGCTCGCGAGTAAGGTCGCCCCCTGCGATGGTCTTCAGGTGCGCGCGGATTTTCGCCACCGGGCGCACGAGGTGCACCAGCAGATAGCGGTCGCAGAACGCCAGCAGGGCGGCGGCGGCCAGCAGCGCGCTGATGAGAATAATCTCCAGCCGGTGGCGCCCGGCCATCACCGGCGCGTCGTCGGCGGCCAGCTGCTGCGTCAGGCTTCCGAGCCGCTCGCGGGCGGCGGCCGGATAGCGGTCCGGCGCACTCAGCGCCGCCCGATAACTGTCCCACGCCGCCTCCGCCGGAACCGCGGCCAGCAGGTCGGCCTTCTCGGCCGCCGTCCCGTCCTGCATGACGAGGCCCGCGCGGGTCAGAAAGGTCAGCTGCTGCGTCAGCGCGTCGGCGCGATCGGCGTGGCGGTACATCTCGCGCAGCGTCAGCGCGCCGTAACTGCCGGCCAGCGCCACCACGGCCAGGGAGAGGATCATCATCCATAGCACGACGCGGCGGATGGTAAAGTGTCTGAGCAGCTGCATAAGGTTTCCCCGGTGTTGTTATTATTATTAAATAATAAGAAGCATTATCGTTTATTTTAATTGCACGCGTGATTAAGTTGCGCGCTACGTTTATTTAGCAGGAGTCTGGCAGGTATTATTAAAAAAGGACACTGAAGGACGATAAAATAAAAGAATCGCGCTGCGCTAAATATTTTGCTAAAGAAAATAAGCATGACATCAGACCAGGCAGCGCCTATAGTAGGCGGCATAAAAAAGTTTTAATCGTTTTTCCCTTTCGCAGTTATTGCCTTTTACACGGCCCCCTTACCGTCCACTTTCTCTTTATGATTTCGCACCGGAACCAGGCCGGGGTGGAGGAACCCATGCTGATGAATCTTAACGGCGACAGCGATCGCCGCGCGCGGGCGCTGAAGGCGCTGCGCAGTCCCGACGAAAGCCGTGACGACGTGCTGCGAAAATTTGTGCGGCTGGCCAGCCAGGCGCTCGGCATCCCCGGCAGCTTTATCTCCGTGCTGGATGACGAATACCAGCACGTGCAGGCCGCCCACAACTTCGCCCTCAAGCAGTCCTCGCGCGAGGACTCGCTCTGCCGTCACGCGGTGGACGGCGACAGCGCGGTAGTGGTGCCCGACACCTGGCTGGACGCCCGCTTTGTGACGCATCCGCTCATCACCGGCGCGCCCTACATCCGCTTCTATGCCGGCGTGCCACTCAAAAACCGGGAGGGGATCGTGCTCGGCACGCTG
>NZ_BBOC01000162.1:0-3723 GCF_001485335.1 Type-D symbiont of Plautia stali
TTAATCACTATCCTGTTAATCAGGAAAAACGTAACAGGCTGTGTCTGAAAAAGACCATGGATAGTTCAATTGGAAAGCACCAATACGAATGAGTGAGTCGATTTTGAAATTTTTCTAGCGATTAAACGTACATGAAGAAATTACACTAAATATTTTATGCAATTCAAAATCGAGCCAAGCTTATCTTTATTTTTGCACACTCATTTTCCCTAGCCGAATCATAAAAACCTTCTATCTTAACCGCTGACACACCAAAGGTAACGTCACCCAGTATTTTAATTAAAAACATTTTCTAGATAATCCCAACCGACCTCTTGTTTAGAAAGTCAGGAACTAACAAAGGCCTTTTAAGTGAAGGACGCTGAGGTAGTTTTTGGATTAATATAGAAATCGACTGGTATATGAACTTTTTCTAAGAAAGGCTTAAGGTATAAACATCTCCCCTTCTCACCCTCCATTAACCCTGAAAGTAACTTTCAACTTGTGGGCAAGATGTCATGCTCTAGCTTGAAAACATTATTTAAATTCTCCATCACGTGCTGGTGTACCAACTTCTCCATATCTCACTCCAATTACAGTAGTTAAAGTTAATTTTTGCTATTTTATTAGCCGTCACATGAGCCGTTAGAGAATAGTCTAGCATCTAACTGCCATCATCAATTTGGTTGCCTCGTATACACGATGCATGACGAGGTCTAGATTATTACTAAAACCTGTCGTCTATCGGCATCATGGCGAATTTCTTTATACCTAACTTATCGAAAATTAGTTGGTAACACTAAATGTGCTGTTCTTCTTTTTTATCTGACTAATACCAGTGAAGATAACAGAAACTAAGACTCTGCCTAGAGGTTCACCCACCGAAGGTTTGCTGAGATAACGCCACAGCAATCTGGTTGAGTTCTCTATACCTGACTAATTGCAATTAGTCAGGTATAGGCACGTTTCATGGAGTGACGCTTATACCTGACTATTAGTGATTAGTCAGGTATATGCGTTTCCCTCAGAGTAGTCTCTATACCTGACTTTTCAATAATAGTCAGGTATAGACCACTTTCTTTATACCTGACTAATTCATCAAAAGTCAGGTAGATATATCTCTTACTATTATATAAAGTTACTTTTCAAAGCCTCGCGTCACACACCTATCCACGATCTAAAGTAACTTTTTATTTTCATCGAGAAGCCCGGTTTGAGTCAGAGCCCCATGCTCAGATGCTATGCGTGTTGAGCATGAAATCTTGGTTGTTTAAAAATACTTTCAACGTGCATCCAAATTCGATACCGGAAACAATGAATATCATCTGGTTTACTTGGTAGTATTCTTCAGGAGGTAACCAATGAACGAGATAATCCTGAAAAGCATCGAATCTTCGAGCGCGAAAATTGATGAGATCATTCTTATCATCACGCCAATGATTGAGGATTTTTGGACAAGGGCTAATGAACTTAATCGAAAAATCATTCTCGATAATCATGGTGACAGTAAGGAGATCATCACATCAAGATACTTCCCTATCATTGACCACATTGGTAGTGCAAGGAAGAAAACGATCGGGTGGCACGATGTTTCCCCCAAATATAAAGGACCGCGACGTAACTTTTATACAAAGACAATAAAGGCGACAGGAAAGGGGTACACAATTTTTTGTTTTCCGAAAGCACTCGATTGGGAGCGTGAAATGATCATTGAGTTCAAAAAGGAAATCTCGCCATACAGAGATGCTTTGGTTATTTTTCATGAACACAAAATCACTTGTTCACGTTTACTGCGTAAGTATCCATTAGTTAAGTGAGGTAAGATAAAATGACAGATACTGTAATTAATACTAAAAAACCATCTCTTCCACGTCGCGCTCAGTTTGAAGGGATGGTTTATGAAATAAAGCCAAAGACAACAGTTATTAAGAACTGGCTGCGTTCATCTAATCAGCTACGATCATACAATGTTGTCAGTCAACGGTTATCTAATTTACTCAAGACGATCAATCTAGACACCGACCAATAAACAGCGACTAAGGTTAAGCTATGGCTTGGAGAAGTATTCTCAGTCATGAACTCAGAGATTAAAAACTTCGAAAAAGTCGTTATTGACATAGAGAGTAAAGCAGGCAAGAGCCCACTGTATGGAACGATGCAATTCTCCAGCGAGCCGAAGCGACTAAGTTATTCTTATCCAATAATGGTTAGCATCATTAAGTCTCTTGACTCTCTTAATGAAATCTCAGAAAGAATTGAGACAGTTTGGATGAATGGTGAATTAGCTGATACCCACCATAACAGTGCTAACGCTCGCTTAATGAAACCAATTGAAATCACTTTTGAAAAAATCATCTCAGCGACAGATCCAAATGGTAGAGAGAGGAAGATACGACCCCAATGAGTTCATCAAGCAAATCAAAAAATACAAATCTATCTCTGATTATTTAACGTCGCACCAACAACCGCATAATGTATCACCCGGTGCTAAAAACAAAGACCTCCCTACTGACGTCGAAGAAATGAAAAAAAAATACCTTCCACATGCCTTTGAGAGGCCGACCGATAACGGCAGTTGCCATTTAGTGGACGCAACAAGAACTATCGCCGCTCACTCGAGCTCATAGTCTACGACGACAGTTCACAGTCCTGATAGAAATGCGATGGCTGTATATTTTTTGAGAACGTTCAAGTGCGACTACGTGTATGTGAATGACCTGCCATTACCATGACCGTGATGGCAAAACCGATAGAATGGATGGAATATTTAATAATTGGTGTCCCTAACGGGCTGAAAATGCACTCGTCAAGGAATATAGAAATTCGATGCTAATTATAAATTAACCGTACCCATTTTAGCGGGAGCAACTCAAAAGAATTGTGATATATTCTATCAGCGATTAAATAAAACTTGTTTTAGGTGCTTTAATGGCCTTTATCTCCTTGCACTGAGTGTGACAAGAGGCTATTATCAGAAGTGTCTAGCATCAGGATTGCCTCGTTTATTTGAAAAATTACTCGGGGCCTTCTTCTCTCTGCCTTCCACAAACATACGGCATGTTCATAAGAAGCAGATAGCCGCAAGCGCCGTAGCTTATATACCTAAACTCGAAGTTTACGCTACCGCCGCACACTGCCGGCATCAAATAAGCCACGTTCTAAAGCCCGCTCAAGGGACTATACGAGCAAGGTAATCCCGGTATTACTAGGCATAGGTCTTGTCACTTACCTTTCCAATATAGAGACGTGCTCCCTGACCATTACCATCGGTTGCATACAGCTCATACTGCGTATTAGACACGCCATCTTGCCTAGGGTTTACCGCCACGTCGGTTAACACCACTGCTCTCCACTCCTCAATGAGATAGAAGAATTCCAATTCATCCATGATGACATCCTTCTTCACCCTGTTCCCTAACTGATTCAGATAGACTTAGTCCATATTAATAAAGACTATTATCGGCAGTTATTTCGTTTTGCATGCGTTATTGGAACAGCTTCATAATTGTTCGTTTTAATGTCGCGATGGGGGCGGGATAGTGTGTAAAAGTTACTTTTTCAGGGTAGTTTCACTCATGCACATTGTTCTCCCGTACCCAACTGAATCAGGCGACTCGCAACTGCTGCACAGAGGTATCTACGGGCTCAGGCTACCATCGGCTGTCACTCAAAACGAAGAGTAGCATTGTGACTTCACAGTCCGGAAAGTTTGATGTGCTGAAAAATGCTTAAAGCGCAGAGTAC
>NZ_BBOC01000163.1:0-3700 GCF_001485335.1 Type-D symbiont of Plautia stali
ACCGGTTTTTGATACCGGCATTCCCTGGTTCGAATCCAGGTATCCCAGCCATCTTCGGATGCAGTAAGCAGTAAAACTCAGGCTACGTAGCTCAGCTGGTTAGAGCACATCACTCATAATGATGGGGTCACAGGTTCAAATCCCGTCGTAGCCACCAAATTCTTGGGGTGTCGCCAAGCGGTAAGGCTCTGGTTTCTGATACCAGCATTCCGGGGTTCGAATCCCTGCACCCCAGCCAATTAAAAACAATTTGAACAGTATTTTTGGGGTGTCGCCAAGCGGTAAGGCTCTGGTTTCTGATACCAGCATTCCGGGGTTCGAATCCCTGCACCCCAGCCAAATTGAACAATAAAGCCCGCTTTTGCGGGCTTTATTGTTTTCTGCGTTTAGACAAGTAGAGCGCCCTGCGACGCTCCCCTGCTTACAAACCCAACGCGTATTTCAGCACTTTGCGTTTCAGCGCTCCGGCATTCTCCGCGGCGATCAATCCCAGATTGCGCGCAAAACGTAACGGTGAAAGCGTATTGCTAAACGCAAAATAGAACAGATCCATCCCGCCTTGCATCAGCACGTTATCTTTATAGCGTTGACGATGATAACGCTGTAACACCGCATCCGATGACCACAACTGCGCCTGACTGCGTGCCTCAACAAGTGTATTGATTAGCGCATCCACATCCCGGTATCCCAGGTTCACACCCTGACCGGCAAGCGGGTTAATGGTGTGCGCGGCATCGCCTACCAGCGCCAGACCGGGCATGACATAGCGTGTCGCATGGCGTCGCACTAAAGGAAACGAGGCTGCTTTTTTCACATGAATGCGGCCCACACGCGCCGGGAAATGAGCGTGAATCTCTTTCTCAAGCTGTGCCAGAGGCAGGTTTTGCAGTTGGCGAATACGCGCTGGCGCGTCATACCACACCAGTGACGCGTGGCGATCAAACAACGGCAGGAAGGCACGCGGACCTTCAGGGGTGAATTGTTGCCAGGTGGAATCGCCCACCTCCTGTTCACACTCAACGCTGATCAGCATGCAAGACTGCGCATATTGCCAGCCGCGCACACCAATCCCCGCCAGTTGACGTACCCGTGAGTTGGCACCATCCGCACCAACCACCAGACGCGTCTCCAGCACCGTGCCGTTATCCAACTGCACCTGCCAGCCTGCGCAATGTTGCTGTAGCCCCTGTAAGCTCGCCGGGCAAATCAGCGTCACACCCTCTTCCTGCATTTTTTCCCACAGCGCGCGCTGTAGCACGCTGTTTTCAACCATGTAACCTAATTCAGGCAGACCCAACGAAGCTGCATCAAATGTCACGTGCGCACTTTGCCACTCCCAGGTTTCCAGCTTGCGGTAAGGTGCGCAGCGCATCGCTTCAACACGCGGCCAGACATTCAGTTGACGTAGCAGCGCCACTGATGAAGCGCCGATGGCAGAAATACGCACATCGGGTGGGCTGGTGGCATCAAACTCCGCCGGTTCCGCACGCTCAATCACCGCCACGCGGAATTGCTGCTGTGCCAGTCCACAGGCCAGCGCGGCACCGACCATGCCGCCGCCCACCACCACCACATCAAATTGTGAATCCTGCATTGACTCTCATCCTTCTGCTTACCGTGAAGCCTCACAGCATCACGTTGATTGGTAAAGTGTACCGGAAATTGGCGCCACAATCTCAGCCCCTGCTGCGCTGGTCACAACAGCGGCAAAGCATTACAATACGCGCCCTGCACTTCGCTCTGATCAATGGCTAGTTCGATGACCAAAAAACTGCATATCAAAACCTGGGGCTGTCAGATGAATGAGTATGATTCATCCAAGATGGCTGACCTGCTGAACAGCACGCACGGTTATACCCTGACCGAGGACGCCGAAGAGGCGGACGTTCTGCTGCTCAACACCTGCTCCATCCGCGAGAAGGCACAGGAGAAGGTTTTCGCCCTGTTAGGACGCTGGAAAAAACTAAAGGCGAATAATCCTGACGTGATCATCGGCGTGGGCGGTTGTGTGGCGTCACAGGAAGGCGAACGCCTGCGTGAGCGTGCGAACTGCGTGGATATTGTTTTTGGTCCGCAGACATTACATCGCCTGCCAGAGATGCTGAATCAGGTGCGTGGCACCAAGAGTCCGGTGATTGATATCAGTTTTCCTGAGATTGAAAAATTTGACCGCTTGCCGGAACCGCGTGCTGAAGGGCCTACCGCCTTTGTCTCGATTATGGAAGGCTGTAATAAATACTGTACCTTCTGCGTGGTGCCTTACACCCGTGGAGAGGAAGTCAGCCGCCCGTGTGACGATATTTTGCTGGAAATTGCCCAGCTCGCCGCACAAGGCGTGCGTGAGGTCAATCTGCTGGGGCAGAACGTCAATGCCTACCGTGGTGCCACCTTTGATGACCAAATCTGTACCTTTGCCGAACTGCTGCGTCTGGTCGCCGCGATCGATGGTATCGACCGTATTCGCTTCACCACCAGCCACCCGATTGAGTTCACTGACGACATTATTGATGTCTATCGCGATACGCCCGAACTGGTGAGCTTCCTGCATCTGCCGGTACAGAGTGGCGCGGATCGCATTCTGACGCTGATGAAACGTGGACACACGGCGCTGGAGTATAAATCCATCATCCGTAAGCTGCTCAAGGCACGTCCTGATATCCAGATGAGTTCGGACTTTATCATCGGTTTCCCGGGTGAAACGCAGCAAGATTTCGAGCAAACCATGAAGCTGGTTGGTGACGTGAACTTCGATGTCAGCTTCAGCTTTATCTACTCTGCGCGTCCGGGCACACCGGCTGCCGATTTGCCGGACGATGTCACTGAAGAAGAGAAAAAACAGCGCCTGTTTATCCTGCAGGAGCGCCTTAATCAGCAGGCGACGGCGTGGAGCCGTCGTATGCTCGGTACCACGCAGCGTGTATTGGTTGAAGGCATCTCACGTAAAAACGTCATGGAGTTGAGCGGCCGTACCGATAATAACCGCGTGGTCAACTTTGAAGCCCCTATCGAGATGATCGGTAAGTTCGTCGATGTTGAGATCGTGGATATCCACGCCAACTCACTGCGCGGTAAGCTGGTGCGTACCGAGGATGAGATGGGCCTGCGCGTCAACCAAAGCCCAGCGATGGTGATTGCCCGTACACGCCGTGAAAATGACATTGGTGTTGGTATCTACCAGCCTTGAAACCACGAACTTTGAGCGGCAGCGCACAACCCGCTGTCGCCTGCTTCAGTTTGCTACCCTTGCATTCCGCAAGCGGTGCCCAAATATTCCTTCTGCAACTTGCAGCTGGGCGTAACCCCATAAATAATTCTGTAGAGATGCGCAGCATCAATCAGCGCATCCGATACACCTTTTTCAACTGGCCCTGAGTGACCCAAAGGATTCATTTGAATATCGAAACTCGTGAAATCGCCCTTGAACCGGCAGATAACCGCCGACTGATGAGCCTGTGCGGTCCGTTTGATGACAATGTGAAGCAGCTGGAAAAACGTCTCGGTGTCGAAATCAACCGCCGGGATAATCACTTCAAGCTGGTGGGGCGCGCGTTAAGCGTGGACGCGGCGGTCAATATTCTGCGTGATCTTTACGTGGATACTGCACCGGTGCGTGGCCAAATTCCCGATATTGAGCCGGACCAGATTCATCTGGCGATCAAAGAGAGCCGCGTGCTGGAGCAAACCGCAGAGAGCGTGCCGG
>NZ_BBOC01000164.1:0-3414 GCF_001485335.1 Type-D symbiont of Plautia stali
GGCAGGTGACCAGCGCCACGCTGCCATTGAAGATAAAAAAAACGCACCACACCTGCGTCACCTGGCGGGTATAACTCACTCCTCGCGGTGGCAATTCGGGCTCGCGTAACCGCGCTAAGCGCTCCACCAGAGGCATCGGGCTCCACAGCGAACCACCGAATAGCAGTAGCATCGAGCCATTCACCACTACCGGATACCACAACAGCAAGTGCTGGCTGCGCAGCAGCAGACTGGCGAGACACAACAGCGACCCCACCAGCGCCATCAGCAGCATAATCCGGCCCATCGCCCCTTGCGCACGGCGCAAACTCCAGATGCGCCAGCCAAACACCAGCGCCAGCACCACTATCACCCCACGCCATTGTGGATGCGTGATCGCCAGCCATACCAGAAATGGCCAGGCCAGCAGCGCCATTGCATTGAGCAGGCGCAGGAGTAAAGGCATCAGGCTTCGTTGTGCATCAGTTGGTCAACCGCGTCCACCACATCCTGTACGGTACGCACGGCGCGAAACGCTTCAGGTTTGATTTTGCGCCCCGTGCGTTTTTGCAGATGAACCACCATGTCGACCGCATCGATGCTATCAAGCTCCAGATCTTCATACAGACGCGCGTCCGGGCGAATATCATCGGCATCAATTTCAAACAGCGAGGTCAGCAGCGAAGCCACTTCCTGGTAAATTTCGTCTTTGTTCATCATTTTGACTGTTCTCAGGCTTGCTGTTGTTCAACAAACGCGGCCAGCGTGGCCACGGAAAAAAAGTGCGCGCGTAGCGTTTCGCTCTCGGCTGAAAGTTGTACGCCAAAGCGATTTTTCACCGCCAGTCCTAGCTCCAGCGCATCGATCGAATCGAGGCCCAACCCTTCACCAAACAGTGGCGCATCGGTTTCAATATCGTCCGGGCTGATATCTTCCAGATTCAGCGTGTCGATAATCATCAGTTTGATATCGTCAATCAGTGCTTGCATAACTTACGTCGTCTCTTCAGGGACCAGCGCCTGTTGCAGGTGACGCGTCAGGCGACGTGCAGCCAGCGGCTGCGCATCTTCATCGGCTTCACAAAAGGCATGGCTATCAATACGCGATTGTACGCGTACAGTAAAAAGGGGTTTAACCAGCGGAATCTGATACCAGCGGCTCTGTTTATCGAGCATACGCTGTGTGCAGCTAATATGTACCACGCGCAGATCGCATCCCGCTCGCACCGCAATATTGGCGGCACCGCGTTGCAACTTCAGCGGCTCGCCGTAGCGCGTGCGCGTGCCTTCAGGAAAAATCAGGATAGTGTCACCCCGCGCCAGGCGCAGTTGGCTGTCTGGCAGTAGCGTGTCGGCTTCGCTATTAATTAAGTAATCTGCTGACTTGATGACGCCGCGAAAAAAGACATTGCGCTGTAACTCAGCTTTGACCAGACAATCCATTTCTGGCAGTACCGAGGCAATCATCACGTAATCAATCAATGAGGGATGATTAGCCACAATCAAGCATCCCCGATCCTTGCGCAGCAACTCCGCCCCAATAATCTGGTAATCGTAAACCCCGACAAAGCGGCAAAAGCGCAGGAAGCAGCGGAAGCTCCAGGCGATGCTGCTACGGGCAATTTGCCGGCGACGTAAGCCATCGCGCTGGAGTAACAGCAGTAGATTGAACCAGGTGACCGAGAGCAATAAGCCGCCAACACTGAACAGCGTGAAACTGACGGCGGTCATCACCAGCCGCCAATAGTAATTGAAGCCAGCACGACGATGCTGAGACAGAGCGTTATCCGCCATTATCGCGCTCCCAATTCCAGTAATGGCGTTCGCCCGGGATAGTGACGCGATCGCTACCCTGCAGCATGGCGTGCAGGAACTGTAAACTTTGCGGTAATGAGGAGGCTGCAGGCTTCGACGCCTGGCTTTCGCAGCGCCAGCCGGTTCCGGCACTCAGCAGCAGCGCCACTGCATAGGGCGCATTAAACAGGTCGATTTCCGGCAGCCAGGGACGATAGTAGTCCGGCACCACGCCTTCAAAATCCACCAGCAATACCTGCTGATATCCTGCCTGATGCAGTGCGGTTACCTCGACTAATCCCTGCTGGAAACTGTCGATACCGGCGGAAATTGAGGTCGACACCAGTGGCTGACGAACAGCAATGGTGAGGCTGCCCACCGCCGAGTTATGCACTGACATGGCGAAATCTGTCGGTGACAGCGCCTGTTGCTCAGCCAGCGCGGTGAGAATCCGCAGATTGCGCTCTAACTCACCGTGGCGGCTGGTGAAGACAATGGCATCAACCGATTGACGTGCCAGCAGTGCCAGGCCGCACTCCACTGCCGCACGGCTGCCAGCGCTGAGGCGGCGCGCCGTCATCATTGGTAAAAATTGCGGTTTCGCGATGGGTTGTGTGGCGTCCAGCATCGGTGCATGCCCGGCCCAACGCTGCCAGTCGTCAGCAGTGCTGTGTCCCGGCGCTATCGCGTGCCAGTCAACCAAGGTGTAAGCGAGTTTCATACCTGTATTCTTTCTTCAGCCTCGGGGATGTTCAGATTTCGCTGTGCGGCATCCCTTCCCTGCTTGCTTTCTATTCCCGTCATCCGTCTCATGCGGATGTCGCCGATTAACAAGGCGGGCACCTGGCCCGCCTGTTTTCTATTTCGGCAGCATAGCGGCTAACTTTACAACAATGTGTTAGCCGTGATGCATGGTGCTTATTTTACTGCCTGAACGGCGAGACGTGTCTGAATACCCTGGTTCAGGTTTTGAATCCAACGGTTGTAATTGCGATGAATCTGGCCGCTGCCTGCTTTCAGGTTGGTACTGCTGACATAATCAATACGATAGCTGTTGGCAGTGTAGGTGATACGAATATCAGCAGTATGACCACGCTCTGCCAACTGGCCGTTCATCACGCCAGGTCCCGCTGGGGAAATCACCCAGTGGTTGGCCGCTCCTGCTTCCACAATCGCACGCTGCATCTGGCTATCGGAGTAGCTCTGACCCACGGTCTGGCTCACATTTTGAATCGGCGCAGTGCGTGGTGCGCAACCGCTCATCAGCGCGGCGGTAATGACTAATGCGAAAACAGCTTTTTTATTCATCATTTCCTTTTTTCCCTTGTCATAGCAAGTCGCACATGGCGGCGACCGTGCAGGTAAACCTACATGCACAATTCCGTTCAGACTTTGTAAAGCGCGCAAATAATACCACTATATGTAAAGACAAGTAAAAAAAAGCACGAATAACTTAAGAACGGTCTAATACCACGGGAAAAGCTGAATTTGGTCGCTTTACAGCGAAAAAAATGCCGCAAAATGGGGTTGCGGCATGAAATTTAACCTCGCCAACCGCCGCCCAAGGCACGATAAAGATCGATTTGCGCCAGCAGCAGCGTATTTTTCACTGAGACGATGTTCAACTGCGTGCTGAACAGTG
>NZ_BBOC01000165.1:0-3149 GCF_001485335.1 Type-D symbiont of Plautia stali
CCTGGGGCAGCGCGCTGATGCCGGTGGCAGCGATGGCTGGCGCAACCTGCGCGGTTGGCCTGGTCTTTATGCTTTCATGGCGCAGAGGCCTGACGCCGGTTCGACTTATCCTCACTGGCGTCGGCATCTCGGCAATGGCGGGCGCAATGGTTACCCTTATCCTTGTTTTCAGCCCGCTGACTACCACCTTTTCTGCATGGGTATGGCTTAGCGGCAGCGTTTATGCGGCGACCTGGGAAAAGGTGCGTCACCTCCTCGCCATCGATCTGGCGGCATTGCTGCTCTGGCTGTTTTCGCTGCGTTATCTGAGCGCGCTTCTGCTGGACGACGACCTTACCACGGGGCTGGGTGTGCGGGTGCATGTAATGCGGGCCCTGCTATTGTTGGGCTGCGTGATACTTTCCGGCGGCGCGATAGCAATGGTGGGCGCCATGGCGTTTGTTGGCCTGATAGCGCCCCACCTCGGCAGACAGATTTTACGTCACGGCATTTTTGGCCAGGCGTTTGTCACCGCCTGCTGCGGCGGCGTCATGGTGGTTACTGCTGACCTGCTGGCCAGAACGCTGTTCCGGCCTGCAGATCTTCCGGCGGGCATCTTTGTTGCGCTGGTCGGCGCGCCGTTTTTTCTGGTGTTGCTTGTCCGGCAGCGTACGTAAACTGATGGAGAAAACGTGTCTCTTTCCACTCATAAGCTGAACGTGAGCTATACACAGCAGCAGGTCATACACTCGCTGGATCTCAAACTGCCCGCGGCGAAAGTCTCTGTACTGATCGGGAGTAATGGCTGTGGTAAAAGCACCCTGCTCCGGGCAATGGCCCGGCTTCTCAGGCCGCAGTCGGGAACCGTTATACTGGACGGGATGGATATTCATGCCAGCAGTACGGCGCAGGTCGCCCGCCGGCTGGCGATCCTGCCGCAGATCCCCGTCGCCCCCGAAGGAATTTCCGTACGTCAGCTCGTTAGCCTGGGACGCTTCCCGTATCAGAGCTGGCTGCGTCAGTGGTCAGCGGAAGATGAAAGGCAGGTAGACGAGGCCCTTCGACTGACCGGAACTGATGCATTACAGCATCGTCCCGTGGATGCCTTATCGGGCGGGCAGCGGCAGCGCGTCTGGATTGCCATGACGCTGGCACAGGCGACCGATACGTTGCTGCTGGATGAGCCGACCACCTATCTTGATCTGGCCCATCAGGTTGAGGTGCTTGAACTGTTGCGCGACCTGAACCAGACGCACGGTAAAACCATCGTTATGGTCCTGCACGATCTTAATCTGGCCAGCCGCTACGCCGACCATCTGGTCGCCGTACACCACGGACGGGTTTATGCACAGGGTGCGCCGGGGGATATCATGACTGAAGCGCTGGTGAATAAGGTGTTTAACCTGCAGTGCCGGATTATTGAAGATCCTTTCTTTCGCTCGCCGCTGTGTATTCCTTTTCCCGGGGCGCTAAATGCTGACGCCTGAGGAGCAAGCCTTTCTGCAGAAGAATTTCCGCTTACGGCCCCTCGCGGCGGCCGACGCGCGCAGTATGCCGGCAGAATATGTGCTCAATGCGAAACATTGCGATGCCTTTTTACGTCTCGTGATGCCGCTGACAGGCGCACCGGATGTGGCCATAGCCGCCTCGCTGTTTGCAAAACGTCTGGCATTTCTCGCGACGGGCAATGTGCTCTATGCCATGAGCGTGTTTGACAGTGGCCTGACCTTCTCTCTTTCTCGCAGCCAGCTTGAATATGCTCACGATAACGGGCTATGGACATCGTCGCTCCCGGCAGACACTCTAGTGACATGCTATCTTCCCGGTGAGCGAGATGCTTGGCGTGAAGAAGTCGTGTCAGCGCTTTTCCGCGGGTTTCTTTCTCCGCTCTGGCAAAGTCTGGCCGGAGTGAGTGGACTGCCCATACAGATACTCTGGGAAAATACCGCGATGCGGGTTTTTTCACTTTATCAGGGCCGAATGGACAGGCTCGATGAAACGCAGAACGAGCGCAGGGATGCCGATTTTAACTGGTTGATCGGACAGGCTTCACCTTCTCTCTTTGGCCTGTCCTGGAACCCGCTGCAACGCTTTCGCCGACCTCTCCAGCTAAACGCGGCGGGAAAGCCTGTGCGCTTTCGTCGCACCTGCTGTTTCTATTACAAAGCAACCGACCCTGTCGAATACTGCCTCAACTGCCCGCTCTGCAGGCCAAAATAAGCACCGGACTTTAGCCGAGTGGGAGACGTGCTGGTACTCAATTACTCGCGAACGGCGTCAGGGGCAATCACCCGTGGGCGCCTGTCATGAATATCAACCATGCCCCCTGTGGCTGGGCGACGTCACAATCACAACCCCTTCTCTTCCGTGGTGCTGCCCGCAAAGCTTGGATGTTCACTATTTGTCACATCGCTCCACTTCCTGTTCGGACTCCTGCTGTTCGGACATCAGTGACGCCAGATCTATCGTTCCGGCCGCCGGATTGCGGCTTGACCACCGGGCGCATAGCCTGAGAACGCTCAGGCGTATCAGTGCTTCACGCTAGGGCGAGGCATCGTTTTCCGTTATGACGACACCTCTGTTCATGAACGCACGTTTTTTCCCGCTTATGAAGAGGTTCTCCCATGCTGGCATATCACACCGGCTCGCAGTGTCAGGAGAAACATGCGTTTCGTCACTTCAGATACGGACGGATAGAAAACGGGTATGCAGTTGTGTTGGATATCAATCAGGAAAAGATTCCTATGCAGAAGGGCTATAAACGGTGAAGGTCCACCGAGCAGAGCGTGTCTGGCTAAAAGCGCATCCGTTGCTCAGACAGCTGTAAGGTTCTCACACGGAAGGTATGCTGACCTGACTTACATGTTGCACGCCATCAGATTCATGGTGTCCGACAATCTGGTTAGTAGAAAGTAGTTAGCTCCAGGAGCTGTTTAGCAATCTTGTTAAAGTTCAAAACAATTTGAACCCGTGACTATCACAGCAATACATAATGTCCACATTCGGTTTGCCGATAACCGAAGCAGTCATTGGATAATCCGGAACATATCATGCTCCTGCATACGTTAAAAAATCTGTTTTCCCTAAGTCGCTCACGTTTATCCGCTTCTGTAGGCGCGCTTGAGCAGGCTATGCCAGTTATTGAGTTCACCCCAGCCGGAATAATCCGG
>NZ_BBOC01000166.1:0-3093 GCF_001485335.1 Type-D symbiont of Plautia stali
TGATTGCGCTGGGTTGCGTGCTGGTGGTGAAACTGCCGCCGGGCGATCGTATTAAAGCCTTTGAAAAGATGGATTTTGTCACCTTTATCCTGCTGGCTCCCGGTATGGCGTTGCTCTGTGGTGTACTGTCGCTCGGACGCATTGAATGGTGGTTTACCACCCCCTGGTTGGGCATCTCCCTGGCCATCTCTCTGGTGTTGATCGTCGCCGCTGTGGTGGTCGAGCACAACCGCGCCAATCCGCTGATCAATACCCGCTGGTTGAGTAACGGCATGATCGTCCGACTCGGCATTGTCATGATCATGATGCGTATTGTGCTGGCCGAGCAGAACACCGGGGCCGTGGGCTTTCTGCAACAGCTTGGTCTGCTGAATGATCAGATGCGCGGTCTGGCGCTGGCCATTATCGCCGGGGTGATTTGTGGCATGGTGGCCAGTGCGCTGACGATCAAACCCACCCACCTTAGCTGGCCGATTGTCACTTCGCTGGTGGTGATGATTATCGCCTCGTACATGGATGCACAATCCAGCCCGCTAACGCGCGCCAATAACTTGTATATCAGTCAGTTTTTGCTCGGTTTCAGTAGCGCATTCTTCCTTGCCCCGGCCATGTTGTTAGGGATAGGTGGCGTGGTGACGCAGCCGAAGAACCTGGTGAGTTTTGTTGTGCTGTTTGGTATGAGCCAAAACTTAGGCGGGCTGATTGGTGCAGCGATTCTGGGCACCTTCCAGACGTGGCGCGAGAAATATCACTCCAGTCTGTTGGGCGATCAGCTTTCACAGCTTGCCCCTAATGTTACCGAGCGGCTAAGCCAGTACAGCGCGCTGTTCAGCAGCCAACTCTCAGATAACGTCTTGCTGAGTGCGCAAAGCACCAGCCAGTTACAAACGGTCGCCACGCTGCAGGCCAACGTGCTGGCGTATAACGATACCTATTTACTTACCGCCGCCCTGGCGCTGATCACGCTGATATGGGTGTTGTGGCGACTTTCGCGGCTGCGTTTTATCAACTGGCGTCAGGCACGCCGTGATTTGACCGAGCAAAATCAGCAAGCTTTACATCATACGGAGAATTCATGAGCCAACAGGATGATCTTCAGGCTGCGGAACGCGAACGCGCCAACCGCCGACGTATCCTTTCCATCGCTTTCGGCAGCGGCATCGTCATTGTTGGCGTGCTGGTGATTTTGTATGCCTGGCAGCTGTGGCCGTTTACCAGCACCGTTCAATCAACGGAAAACGCCTACGTACGCGGTCAGGTCACCTTCATCAGCCCGCAGGTCAGCGGTTATCTCACCGATGTACAGGTGGTGGATTTGCAACCCGTCACCAAGGGACAACTGTTGATGACCATCGACGATCGTATCTATCGCCAGCGGGTGCATCAGGCACAGGCGCAGCTGGATATGAAAATTGCGGCGCAAAACAACAACCAACAGCAGCGTCGCAGCGCCGAAGCCACCATCCTCAGTAATAAAGCCGCTCTGGAAAATGCCAAAGCGCAGGCGTTGAAGAGCAGTCTCGATCTTAAACGCGTTGAGAATCTGGCGGCGGATGGATCATTGTCGGTACGCGAACGTGATGCCTCACGAGCGGCGAATGCGCAGGCCCAGGCGCAGTTGCGTCAGGCCGATGCCCAGGTGGCGGTGTCACAGCAAAGTTTGCAGACCGTGGTGGTGAACCGAGGCTCGCTGGAGGCGGATGTGGCAAGCGCCCAAGCTGCGCTGGAGTTAGCCAATATCGATCTCGCCAATACGCGCATCATTGCTCCCGACAGTGGTCAGCTCGGACAGTTATCCGTGCGCAAAGGCACCTACGTGACGGCCGGTACGCGGTTGACCTCAGTGGTGCCGGATAACAAATGGGTGATTGCCAACCTTAAAGAGACGCAGTTGGCGCGGGTGCGCCCTGGTTTGCCGGTGACATTGCGTGTCGATGCGCTTGAAGGCAAGCGTTACGAGGGCCGGGTTGAGTATATTTCTCCGGCTGCGGGCTCCGAATTCAGTGCCATTTCGCCCGATAATGCCACCGGTAACTTCGTCAAAATTGCGCAGCGTATTCCGGTACGTATCCGCATTCTCGGTGACACCCATGAACTGCGTCCGGGGATGTCGGTGGAAGTGAGTATTGATACCGCTGCCGAGCCGCATAAGGACGCCCCATGAAGCGGGTAATGTTGGCGTCCATTATTGCGCTGATGGTAAGCGGTTGTGCCACTGAAGTCGAAAAAGCGCCGTCGTCATTACCGATCCCTGATAGCTGGCGGCAGCAGGTGGGGCCGTCAGCCGCGCCAGAAGCACAGTGGTGGCAAAGCTTTGGGGACGATAATCTTAATCGGCTGGTCAATCAGGCGTTGCAGCACAATAGCGATATCCTCACTGCGCGATCGCGAGTAGATCAATATCGCGCCCAGCTAAGGGCAGCACAGGGCGATAACTTCCCCACGCTGTCGGCGGGTGTAGCGGCAACCCATCAACGCGCCTTGTCAGCGGTGACGGGGCAGCCATATGAAAACGCCGTATTCCAGGGGCTGCTGCAGGCAAACTATGAGGTCGACCTGTGGGGCAGCCGCAGCAACAGCATTCGTGCCGCACAGGCCTCGCTGGAGGCGCAGCGTGCCGCAGCCTCAGCCGCGGAACTCACTGTTGCCAGTTCGGTGGCATCGGGTTATCTGAGTCTGTGTGCGCTGGATGAGCAGTTGCGGGTAACCATCGCGACCCTGGCAACTCGTGAAAACTCGCTCAATTTGGCGCAGCGTCAGTTTGAAACCGGCTACACCTCGCGCCTGGAATGGATGCAGGCGGCATCGGAATATCAGACCGCCAAAGCGCAAATCCCCCAGTTGCAGCATCAAATTGAGCAACAGGAGAATGCGCTGAGCGTGCTGGTGGGCATGAACCCACGTGAAATTGCCCGTAATAGCCAGTTTGACCACATCAAACCGCAGACATTGCCGTCGTCACTGCCGTCTCAGCTCCTTAATCGCCGCCCGGATATCGTACAGGCTCAGCGCCAGCTGATCGCCGCCGATGCCTCACTGGCCTCAGCACAGGCCCGATTTGTACCGTCGCTGAATCTCACGGCCAGCGGCACG
>NZ_BBOC01000167.1:0-2820 GCF_001485335.1 Type-D symbiont of Plautia stali
CCCTGCGTGTCGTGCGCAATGCCGGCCGCGTTGCTGCCCATATTGACGGCCAGCGTCTCCGGATACAGTCGCAGCCAGGCTGCGTTAATTTCTCGCTGAAAAGCCAGCTCCTTCTCGCTTCGCTGATATTCATGTCTGACCCAGAGTTCAGCAAGGCGATGACGTTCGGCAGAGCTGTCAGTCTCAACACCCAGTGCGGTGAGTGGATCAAGCCCGGGGGACATAATGCCCCGCGATCCCTTCATCATCGCCTGATACCGACTCCAGTCGTTATCAGATAATCCCCACTGCTGAGCCTGCTGCTGCGCGCTCAGAACGCTCGTGGATGACTGCTGCAACACCGATACCACGCTTTGCGCGGGTGACGTCTGGACTTCAGCAGCCTGAAGTGCCCATGGCATAAGACTCAGTGCTGCCAGTAAATAGTTTCTCATATACGTTTTAGCTCCACTTATTGAGCCTGGATCAGCTGTTCACTGCCATTGACCTGGAAGCGGGCCGCATGCCCCCCCTCCGTGGATTTCAGCGTCCAGCCCATCAGACTGTCACCCGGAGAAAGCAGGCGCATCGCTGATATCTGCGATGCACCCCGGGGAATGACCACGGCGAAGTTCTGACCGCCACGACGTTCAATGCCGGTCAGCTCGAACGGTGCAGCCAGCGTCACCGCGCGCCTGACTGACCGGTTAATCTTTTTTGATGCGGACGCCGTCCGACTTTTTCCTGCCTCACTGGCGGTGCGGGGCTTTTCAGGCTCTGAAGGTTTTTGTGCAGGTTCTGCCCTGCGGTTAAGCTCATCCAGCGTGGCTTTAGCCTGCTGAACGTCGTGCTCTAGCGCACCCGCGCGGGTCTGCAACTGAGCCACCGCCTGGCTGTTGGTGTTTTCGTTATCACGGAGCTGATTGATCGCGCTCTTCAGGCTGTCCTGCTGTTCACGGGTTGACTGAACTGCGCCAGGCAGGTCAGCAAGCGCGGCGGCCTGCTGTTCAAGCGTTTTAAGCCGATTTTCCATTGCCGAAACATTTGAGGTCAGCTGGCCAATCTGTCCGCTGCGAAAAGCGGCATCGAGCGTGTTAACACGAATGGTGAGGTCAGATACCTGACTGCCCATAACAACCAGCGCAATGAGTGATCCGGCCAGACTGACAGTCAGTAAAATGGCACTGCCGGTCAGGAGAATTTTTCGGGGGCTAAACGGCAATCGCTGACGCGGCTTGACTGCAGCAGAGGGCTGCACCTCTGGCCCACAGAGCTGAGACTCAGGCGCATCCGGAAGTAGTTCCTCGGGTGAGGCATGACTGGGTGACATACAGGGTTTCCTTATGGCTGCACAGCAGAACGGCCATAAGGTGCAAAAATGCGCGAAGAATAACGATGATTAACTCATTAGCCGTTTGTAAAAATTTCAGGAAGACGCCAGCAAGTGGATATCAATGAACTGAGTATGGGTATGGAAGATCTGCTCTGCAGATACCTGGAGGAGCAGTGCAGTAAAACTCAACACATAAGGTGTAATGGATAAAAAAAACCGCATACCAATAAATGGCATGCGGTATCAATATGTCATTAGAGGTTTGCTTTCGTTGGTACTACTTAATTTTCATAAAAATCATTTCGGCAGTCAATCTGCGGAAACTGATTCCTTAGTTACAAAAGGGTTTATCAGGACCCTTCCGGGGTCACGGACGTTAATTTCCCCAGGAGGCGGGAGTCTCTTGCCCGCTCGCGCGGCGATCGCCTGAATGCGCAGGAGACTTGAAGCTGCTAAGAAGACTGCCTCTTCACGCGTTGCTGCTGTTATGACCGTATGATCGAGATCTGTGAAGCGCAGAAGGTATTGCCCTTCTTTTTCCTCAATCTCTGCCGGATAAGATATGAAAATAGTCGCCAGTTTTTGCGCCTGACGACGCCGCGCATCCAGCTTGCTCACCAGTTGTGTCGCGCGCAGATGGGTATATCGCTTTAGCATATTCATACTCTTATGACCGGAAATAGCCGCAACCTCCATGACATTCAGAGTGCCCAGCTCAAACAGCCGGCTGACCGCCTCGTGGCGAAGGTCATGAAAGTGAAGGTCCTTAATTCCTGTTTCACACAGAAGGGCACGCCAGGCGCTCTTGAATCCATTTGATGTGTAGCTGAAAACGGGCCCTGAAACCGCACCTGCGAACTCTTTCAGCACCTGCCGCGCCTTCCAGGACAAAGGTACGTCCCGGGCTGTACCATTTTTTGTTAAAGGCAGATGCGCCACTCCCATATGAAGATCGACGTACTCCCACCTCAGAGACAGGATTTCGCCCTGACGCATGGCTGTTTCTAACGCCAGTTGAAAAATAGCAAGGAGCTGCGGATTTTTACTTTGAAGAGCACGTTTAATGTGGCGTTCTTCAACTGAAGTGAGACGACGGGTCCGCCCCGGAGACGCAGCAGGTTTACGTACGTGTTCAACCGGATTATGAGAGCAGGTTCCCCATTCAATGCGTGCAAGGTTATAAAGTGCGGAAAGTAATGCCAGTTCCAGCCTGACAGTATTTGCACTGACATTGTGACCTGTACGGGTACTAATTGTGCTGAGCCTTGAATCCCGATAATCAGCGATATCCACGGATGAAATCTCATCCATAAATTTGCCAGCCAGTGCCGATCGTTTTAACACATTTATTCGGTAAAACTCCTGCAGGTGGCCGCGCTTATGCACAGAGACACTACTAAAATATTTATCCAGCGCCTTAACCAGCGTCATTTTTTTTATGCGATTCCGCAGTGCCATCCTATTCCCCTGAAAAATCAGGAAAGATAACACAATCTTGAATGACATAA
>NZ_BBOC01000168.1:0-2811 GCF_001485335.1 Type-D symbiont of Plautia stali
TCATCGGTTTTTCATTTTTGCTTAGCGTATAGATCGCATCATCTAACATGGTATTCACCAGCTTTGCATCCGGGCTTGTCCCTATCGACCAGCTCACCACTTTGCCGTCAAAGCAGTCAATAACTGGCGACAGATAGACCTTACCTGCCGGGAGCTGGAACTCAGTTATATCTGTCAGCCACTTCTCATTTGGCCTGCTGGCGCGAAATTTTCTGGCGAGTAAGTTCTCCGGTGCCGGACTAATCTCTCCGCAGTAAGAGCTGTACCGACGCCGTCCTGCCCGCTTAACAATGAGCTGCTCTTCAGCCATCAGTCGGCGCACGACCTTCTCAGAGATATACGTGTCATTTTCACGCAGCACCGCATGAAGACGTCGATATCCGTAGCAACGGTAATTCCCGTCAAAGATTTCTGCCATCGCTACACGTATTTCTGCGTACTTATCATGCTGTCGTTGCTTTGATTTGTGATAGAAATAGCAACTGCGCGCAAGACGCAGCCCTTTGAGCAGTTCAGCAACAGGATAGGTTTCCTTAAGGGCATCAACAACCTGGGTTTTCTCCCGGTTCTTCAGGTTCAGGAAGTTGATGCCCATGTCTTTTTTTATCAGTTCATTCGCCTTTGTCAGAATGTCGCGTTCAAGCTGCAACTGATGAACCTGCTGTTTAAGCCTGGAAACTTCTTCAAGCAGTGCTTCCTGGTTTTTATCTGGGGGCGCCGTTTTCCGTTTACGCATAAATTGATAGGTCTCATCGTCTATCAGGTCTTTCTTCCATTTGTACAGAACCGGAACGCTGACGCCTATATTTTGTGCGACTTTAAGTGCAGTCCCGCTGCGGTTGCAGAGGTCTCGCACGGCCTGTGTTCTCTCGGAATGACTAAAGCATTTATTGGTATTTGAGCGAATAATCAAAGGATGTCGGCCGGGATAGATTTCTTCGACCCAGCGTTTAAGCACTATGCTGCTGGGATATCCTATGGTGCGACAAGTGAAAGCCAGACATCCACCGTGTGTAAAGTAATGCTCTACAGCGGCAACTTTCTGAGCGCGAGAATATCTTTCTCTGGGTTTTAATTCTTTTGGTAAGTCACCCTCTTCTTCATAAATACGCACCCAGCGACTGAGCTGTTTAACGGACGGATATCCCAACTCTCTGACAACGATGGCCAGTCTTTTGGAATACCTGAAGTAAAGTTCAACAGCCCGGATCCGGTCTTCATATGAATGCATTATTTGTCTCCTGAAGGTCCAGGAAAACATCCGCATTCCCCGGAACAATTCACAGATGTCGTCCCTGAACTAACCTTAGATCTCCCCAGGCTCAGCTCAGGATGCAGACTTTATGTTGGTGACCATGACAGATAAAGATCTATACCGGCTCGGCATCATTCAGCGCGTTCATGACCACACTCTGCTACAGCGAGAAGCTGCGCGCCTTCTTGAACTCACCGTGCGTCAGGTACAGCGTGTTCTGCGGCGTTATCGTGAACACGGCGCGGCGTCGATTGTATCAGAACGTCGCGGTCGTCCCGGCAACAACCGCATTCCCGAAGATTTACGATGCGCCGCTCTGCATCTGATCCGGCAACACTACGCTGACTTCGGTCCAACTCTGGCCACCGAGAAGCTTTTAGAACGTCATGGCATTCCACTTTCCGTGGAGACTGTCCGCAACTGGATGATTTCAGACGGACTCTGGCGGCCTCACTCACGCCGTCAGGTTCATATTTATCAGCCTCGGCACAGGCGCGACTGCCTTGGTGAGCTGGTACAACTGAACGGTTCCCATCATGCCTGGTTTGAGGATCACGCACCAAAGTGCTGCCTGCTGGTCTACGTTGACGATGCTACCGGCCGCCTGATGCATCTGCGTTTCTGTGATTCCGAGTCTGCGTTCGATTATATGACGGCAACGCGGGAGTACATTGATTTACATGGAAAACCCGTCGCATTCTACAGCGACAAGCACGCCGTTTTTCGCGTTAACGGAACGGATGCACGCCGCAGCGGCACCACGCAGTTTGGCCGGGCGCTGCGCGATCTCAGCATTGAGCTTATTTGTGCCAACAGCAGCTAGGCCAAGGGGCGCGTTGAGCGCGCCAACCAGACGCTGCAGGACCGGCTGGTCAAGGAGATGCGGCTGCATGACATCAGCTCCATCAGCGAAGCGAACCACTGGGTTACCGGTTTTATCGAAGACTTTAACCGCCGCTTTTCCCGACCACCTAAGTATCCGAAGGATCTTCATCGTCCCTCCGGTCTGTCTCCGGATGAACTGGACGATATTTTGCCTGGCAGGATCAGCGGAAGTTATCAAAAGCACTGACTTTTCAGTACGATAAGATGCTCTATCTTATCGAGCCTTCTGATGCGAACACCCGTATCGCCGGTGAAAAAGTTACCGTATTTGAATACCCTGACGGCAGGATATGTTTCCGCTATGCTCACCGGGAGCTGAGCTATCAGGTTTTCGACAAGCTGGCCTGCGTGGATCAGGGAGAGATCGTCGACAATAAACGTCTCGGTGCCGTACTGCGCCTGGCGCAGGAAAAACAGTTTGAGCAGGAAGCGGCAGGTAAACGTTCACGCAGTAAAAAGATGCCGCGCCGTCTGGCTCAGCAGCGCGCACTCGAAGCGCTGAAGGCAATAAATCCGGTGCTGGTGAACCCTGGAGACTTTGTCTCAGATCTTAAGCGCTGATGCCCCTTCCCCTGCCCGCTTCAGCGAACCTCACGCTATAGGGAGGAAAAATGACTCAGGAAAAAAAGTGATGACACTGCAGGAACAACTGCGGGCCGACCTGATTGAAA
>NZ_BBOC01000169.1:0-2781 GCF_001485335.1 Type-D symbiont of Plautia stali
AAGCTGAAAATCTACTTTGCGTCTCTTCAAAAACGCCTCTGGCGTTGTAAGGTTAAGCCTCACGGGTCATTAGTACCGGTTAGCTCAATGCATCGCTGCACTTACACATCCGGCCTATCAACGTCGTCGTCTTCAACGTCCCTTCAGGGGCATCAAGTGCCCAGGGAGAACTCATCTTGGGGCAAGTTTCGTGCTTAGATGCTTTCAGCACTTATCTTTTCCGCACTTAGCTACCGGGCAATGCCATTGGCATGACAACCCGAACACCAGTGGTGCGTTCACTCCGGTCCTCTCGTACTAGGAGCAACCCCCCTCAATTCTCCAGCGCCCACGGCAGATAGGGACCGAACTGTCTCACGACGTTCTAAACCCAGCTCGCGTACCACTTTAAACGGCGAACAGCCGTACCCTTGGGACCTACTTCAGCCCCAGGATGTGATGAGCCGACATCGAGGTGCCAAACACCGCCGTCGATATGAACTCTTGGGCGGTATCAGCCTGTTATCCCCGGAGTACCTTTTATCCGTTGAGCGATGGCCCTTCCATTCAGAACCACCGGATCACTATGACCTGCTTTCGCACCTGCTCGAGCCGTCACTCTCGCAGTCAAGCTGGCTTATGCCATTGCACTAACCTCCTGATGTCCGACCAGGATTAGCCAACCTTCGTGCTCCTCCGTTACTCTTTGGGAGGAGACCGCCCCAGTCAAACTACCCACCAGACACTGTCCGCAACCCGGATTACGGGTCTACGTTAGAACATCAAACATTAAAGGGTGGTATTTCAAGGATGGCTCCACGCAGACTGGCGTCCACGCTTCAAAGCCTCCCACCTATCCTACACATCAAGGCTCAATGTTCAGTGTCAAGCTATAGTAAAGGTTCACGGGGTCTTTCCGTCTTGCCGCGGGTACACTGCATCTTCACAGCGATTTCAATTTCACTGAGTCTCGGGTGGAGACAGCCTGGCCATCATTACGCCATTCGTGCAGGTCGGAACTTACCCGACAAGGAATTTCGCTACCTTAGGACCGTTATAGTTACGGCCGCCGTTTACCGGGGCTTCGATCAAGAGCTTCTCCTTGCGGATAACCCCATCAATTAACCTTCCGGCACCGGGCAGGCGTCACACCGTATACGTCCACTTTCGTGTTTGCACAGTGCTGTGTTTTTAATAAACAGTTGCAGCCAGCTGGTATCTTCGACTGCCTTCAGCTCCGTCCGCGAGGGACTTCACTTACCGACAGCGTGCCTTCTCCCGAAGTTACGGCACCATTTTGCCTAGTTCCTTCACCCGAGTTCTCTCAAGCGCCTTGGTATTCTCTACCTGACCACCTGTGTCGGTTTGGGGTACGATTTCGTGTTACCTGGAGCTTAGAGGCTTTTCCTGGAAGCAGGGCATCAGTTACTTCACCACCGTAGTGGCTCGTCATCACACCTCAGCGTTAAAAGAGTTCCGGATTTACCTAAAACTCCCGCCTACATGCTTAAACCGGGACAACCGTCGCCCGGATAACCTAGCCTTCTCCGTCCCCCCTTCGCAGTAACACCAAGTGCAGGAATATTAACCTGCTTCCCATCGACTACGCTTTTCAGCCTCGCCTTAGGGGTCGACTCACCCTGCTCCGATTAACGTTGAACAGGAACCCTTGGTCTTCCGGCGAGCGGGCTTTTCACCCGCTTTATCGTTACTTATGTCAGCATTCGCACTTCTGATACCTCCAGCAGCCCTCACAGGCCACCTTCAACGGCTTACAGAACGCTCCCCTACCCAACAACACATAGTGTCGCTGCCGCAGCTTCGGTGCATGGTTTAGCCCCGTTACATCTTCCGCGCAGGCCGACTCGACCAGTGAGCTATTACGCTTTCTTTAAATGATGGCTGCTTCTAAGCCAACATCCTGGCTGTCTGTGCCTTCCCACATCGTTTCCCACTTAACCATGACTTTGGGACCTTAGCTGGCGGTCTGGGTTGTTTCCCTCTTCACGACGGACGTTAGCACCCGCCGTGTGTCTCCCGTGATAACATTCTTCGGTATTCGCAGTTTGCATCGGGTTGGTAAGCCGGGATGGCCCCCTAGCCGAAACAGTGCTCTACCCCCGAAGATGAGTTCACGAGGCGCTACCTAAATAGCTTTCGGGGAGAACCAGCTATCTCCCGGTTTGATTGGCCTTTCACCCCCAGCCACAAGTCATCCGCTAATTTTTCAACATTAGTCGGTTCGGTCCTCCAGTTAGTGTTACCCAACCTTCAACCTGCCCATGGCTAGATCACCGGGTTTCGGGTCTATACCCTGCAACTTAACGCCCAGTTAAGACTCGGTTTCCCTGCGGCTCCCCTATACGGTTAACCTTGCTACAGAATATAAGTCGCTGACCCATTATACAAAAGGTACGCAGTCACCTAACAAGTAGGCTCCCACTGCTTGTACGTACACGGTTTCAGGTTCTGTTTCACTCCCCTCGCCGGGGTTCTTTTCGCCTTTCCCTCACGGTACTGGTTCACTATCGGTCAGTCAGGAGTATTTAGCCTTGGAGGATGGTCCCCCCATATTCAGACAGGATACCACGTGTCCCGCCCTACTCTTCGAACTCACAGAAGGTGTGTTTTTGTGTACGGGAGTATCACCCTGTACCCTGCGACTTTCCAGACGCTTCCACTAACACACCAGCTGATTCAGGTTCTGGGCTGCTCCCCGTTCGCTCGCCGCTACTGGGGGAATCTCGGTTGATTTCTTTTCCTCTGGGTACTTAGATGTTTCAGTTCCCCAGGTTCGCCTCG
>NZ_BBOC01000170.1:0-2535 GCF_001485335.1 Type-D symbiont of Plautia stali
GCGACTGTTCGCACTTCACGACCACAACGAACAACAGAAAGCAGAGGTGTTGTTAGCCAGGCTGCAGGAAGGCCAGAGCATTGCACTGGTCTCGGATGCAGGCACGCCGTTAATCAACGATCCGGGCTATCATCTGGTGCGTCGCTGCCGTGAAGCAGGTGTGCGCGTGGTTCCGTTGCCGGGTGCCTGCGCGGCGATTACAGCATTAAGCGCGGCGGGGTTACCGTCAGATCGTTTCTGTTACGAAGGGTTTCTGCCCGCCAAAAGCAAGGGACGTTGTGATGTGCTGCGGTCGCTTGAGAATGAACCCCGCACCCTGATTTTTTATGAATCCACCCACCGTTTGCTCGATAGCCTGCAAGATATGGTGAGCGTATGGGGCGCGGATCGCTATGTGGTGCTGGCGCGCGAAATCACCAAAACCTGGGAAACTATTCAGGGCGCGCCGGTGGGTGAACTGCTGGCTTGGGTGCTGGAAGACGAAAATCGCCGCAAAGGCGAGATGGTGCTGATTGTTGAAGGCCATAAGGCAGATGAAGAAGCCTTGCCTGCTGAAGCGCTGCGCACGCTGGCTCTGCTCCAGAGCGAGCTGCCGCTGAAAAAAGCGGCAGCGCTGACAGCGGAAATTCATGGTGTTAAGAAAAACGCACTCTACAAGTACGCCCTGGAGCAGCAAGAGGCGTGACAAACGCTGACGGATCGCCTATTATCCCGCGCCGAAGCTGACCAGACAGTCGCCGCTTTGTCGTCGTCCTCTTTCGGGGGGAGACGGGCAGAGGGGAGGAAAGTCCGGGCTCCATAGGGCAGGGTGCCAGGTAACGCCTGGGGGGCGCAAGCCTACGACCAGTGCAACAGAGAGCAAACCGCCGATGGCCCAGTAATGGGATCAGGTAAGGGTGAAAGGGTGCGGTAAGAGCGCACCGCGCGGCTGGCAACAGTTCGTGGCACGGTAAACTCCACCCGGAGCAAGGCCAAATAGGGGTTCACAAGGTACGGCCCGTACTGAACCCGGGTAGGCTGCTTGAGCCAGTGAGCGATTGCTGGCCTAGATGAATGACTGTCCACGACAGAACCCGGCTTATCGGTCAGTTTCGACTTCTTTATGGAAAAACCCCGCCTCGGCGGGGTTTTTGCTTTCTGGGATAAGATGAATGACTGTCCACTCTTCTTTCTATGAAAAGAACGCGGCTTACCGGTCAGTTAAACGAATGACGATAACGCCGGCTGGGGCCGCACCGGGTCTGGCGGTCCTCGCGCCGCTAACGCGGTGCCTTCACTTCTTTCGTCTGCCTTAACGGACCGGTGCCGATGGAACATTCATGTTCCAGCGCCACCTTTCGCCCGCGTCCTGCGGGCTCTCCTGGCATACTCACTCCGCTCAGCGCTGCGGATGCCTGCCCCGATGCGGCCCCAGCCAGCTCATTAGCTTCAGTGCGTGTTGTTAAAAGGGCAATTTGTCTGAGGTTATGGCGCCTGGGCGGGGTTTTTGCTTTTATTTGTGCACGTTTTCCAGGCCACACTAAATAAAATCCCCCCCATCGTAAAGAAATGAAAATCCACCCTGAAATTAACGGCCATATGCCAGAATAAGCGCGTGTTTAACTACCGAGGACAATTATTCATCCACATCGATGAGAAGCAACAACGTGGATAAGTTGTAAAATTATGGACAAAATGAACGCCCCAATGATGGCTATTTCTACTGACCTTCCTGAACACTTCCACTGCTCGATATACGACCAGCACTGGCGCTTCGCGCTTTAGCGTCACACTCTCCTTATTTAAAAATATTCTTAAATTTCTCACGCTATTACTCCGCGTGAAGGCTATCTATTTCTCTTAAGGAGAGAAAGTATGCGCTATTGGATTTTATTAGTTTTAGCCATCCTGGCTGAAATTACCGGCACGCTTTCGATGAAATGGGCCAGCGTCAATGACGATCAGGCTGGTTTTATTTTTATGCTGGTGATGATTGCGCTTTCCTATATTTTCTTATCGTTTGCTGTAAAACGTATCGCGCTCGGCGTGGCTTACGCCATTTGGGAAGGGATCGGCATTCTGTTTATTACGCTGTTCAGCGTGATGTTGTTTGATGAAAGCTTATCAGTGATGAAAGTGGCCGGCTTAATTACGTTGGTGGCAGGGATTGTGTTGATCAAATCCGGCACTTTGGCGCGCAAGGAGCGACAACATGGCCACGTTTAATGCTGCGCACCTTGCTTGGCTGGCGCTGGCGATTGGGCTGGAGATCATCGCCAACATCTTTCTGAAATACTCCGATGGATTCCGTCGCCCGCTGTATGGCCTATTGTCTCTCACTGCCGTGCTGGCGGCATTCAGTGCCTTGGCACAAGCGGTGAAAGGAATCGATCTCTCGGTGGCTTATGCCCTATGGGGTGGTTTCGGGCTGGTCGCGACCGTCGCTGCAGGTTGGGTGCTGTTTGGCCAGCGGCTGAACCGCATTGGCTGGCTGGGCTTCGGATTGTTGATTGCGGGGATGGTGCTGATTAAGTTTGCTTAAGCGAGGAAATACAC
>NZ_BBOC01000171.1:0-2271 GCF_001485335.1 Type-D symbiont of Plautia stali
TTGTAGCACCCCAATAGTAATGTCCGTTTGTGGCTCAATAAACATGACCGCGTTATGGTACCTCTCAAAGCGTCGTTTTCAGTCTGTAAAACTACCGGGAGGCTTGTCATGATTGCAGATAGCTCAGGGGTATTTACGTTGAAAGAGATTAACCGGGTCAAAGTCATTCAAGATGTTATCGAGCGCCGCCTTACCACGCACCGCGCAGCGGAACTTCTGGAGATCAGCGACAGACAATGTCGTCGGCTTCTGGTGCGTTACCGCGAAGAAGGCCCGCTTGGTCTGACGCACAAGCGTCGCGGTGCGCGTGGCAACCGGCAGCTCATGCCAGGGCTGGCTGAAATGGCGCTGGAACTTATCAGAACGCGCTACGCTGATTTTGGACCCACTCTGGCATGTGAGAAGCTCGAAGAACTGCATGATCTGCGCCTCGGTAAAGAAACCGTGCGCCGGATTATGACCCGGGCCGGTCTGTGGATCCCCCGTAAACAGAGAGCTGCACACATCCCGCAGCCCCGGTACCGCCGGCCTTGTACTGGCGAGCTGATACAGATTGACGGCTGCGATCATGACTGGTTTGAAGGACGTGGCCCCGCCTGCACCGCTCTGGTTTACGTTGATGACGCTACCAGCCGGATTATGGAGCTCCTTTTCGTCAAATCGGAATCTACCTTTTCATATTTTGAAGCTACGCGACGTTATATCCTCAAACACGGGAAACCTCTGGCGCTGTACAGCGACAAAGCAGGTGTTTTCCGTGTTAACAACAAGAGTGCGACCGGTGGTGATGGTCACACGCAATTTGGTCGGGCGATGTATGAGCTGAATATTCACACGATCTGTGCTGAGACCAGCCAGGCTAAAGGCCGCGTGGAGCGTGCCCATCTGACTCTGCAGGATCGCCTGGTCAAGGAGTTCAGACTGCATGGGATCAGCTCAATTGAAGAAGCCAATGCATTTGCAGAGGAATATATTGCCGATTACAACCGACGTTTCGGCAAAGTGCCGAGACACGACTTTGATGTTCACCGCCCACTTGAAACCGATGATGACCTGAACCTTATTCTGTCCGTCCGGGAAAAGCGCAAGGTGTCTAAATCACTGACGGTGCAATACGATAAAATGCTGTATCTGATTGAGGACAGTGATTACAGTCGGCGCGCCATGGGTAAATATATCGACGTCTACCATTATCCTGACGACAAAAAAGAACTCCGCCTTAACGGCATTGTACTTCCCTACTCTACTTACGACCGATTGTCGGAAATTGATCAGGGTGCGATAGTCGATAACAAGCGGCTTGGCAGAACGCTGGAGTTAATCCAGCTGGTGCAGGAAAAACGAGATGACACCCGCTCCCAGTCCGTGCCTGCCGGCGAAGGGCCTTCACGGCGCCGCGCAGAGTCAGCGGGAAAAAAGTCTCAGCGTTCACTGGATCAGAATGACGTGCTTGACGCACTGATACAGCTTCAGTCCCGTTCAGAAGATTTTTTCGGGAAGAAGTCTGGCAAATAACATGAATAAAATATTTCTGATTACCAGATTATATTTTCAGGCCATTCACAGTCTGTATTCATTATCAGATTGATCATTTTCACATCTTGCTTATCTTTTGTGAATTTAATCCAGTATTCGTCGAAAGAACAAAGTATTTTATCCAGCTGTTCCTTTCTGTCTTTAGGTGAAAGATTGATAAAATAGCAGCACCGGCTGTCAATGCTGTCCTCCAGCCAGTCATAATCAGAATTCGATGCGTTTTTAGCGGTTTTAATTACATCGCCAAAACGGTCTGGAATTAATTGTTTAAGTGCAGATTCCAGAATGAATTCAAATGAGTACATTACAGAGAGTTTCGCTTTATCTGTTTCTATATAACCCATTGAATCTCTGATAATTGCAGCCTGAAGCAGCACAAGGGGCCAGAGTAGTTCCACACCGTAAAGCTGGTAGGTATCACTGTGTTCGTAGAGATACTCATCTGTTCGCCGCTGGCCTTCCAGGGCTTTACGAATGTCGTAAGCAAGCGCGAGCATAAACCCTTCTTTATTCTTTATCAAAGGGCTCTCATCCACAATATAATGAATAAATTCATAGAGTTCATTCAAAGATGCACTATCTCCCCAGAACACAATACCGCCATTATTGGGAGTCAGTTCGAATCGAAACATAAGCTTAACCTTCTCATGCCAACAGAAAGAAAAGTCTACCAGTAAAATATAATGAGGACATTTCAATTGAGCCTGAGAGCGGTCACTTTAAATGAGGTTTGAC
>NZ_BBOC01000172.1:0-2214 GCF_001485335.1 Type-D symbiont of Plautia stali
CTTCGAACAGCTTTTCCACTTTACCAATTTCATAACCCGTCTCTTCAATCGCCTCCTTACGGATGCAATCTTCTGGCGTGTCATCGTCAAGCAGCCCGGCGCAGCTTTCAATCAGTTCGCCCGTGGGATTGCCATTGACGTAGGTGGCAATGCGGAACTGACGAATCAGTAGCACGGTGTTTTTATCGCGGTTGTAGAGCAGGATGGTGGCGCCGTTGCCACGGTCATAGACTTCGCGCTTATGACGCACCACTTCGCCGTTGCTGCGCGTCAGTTCGTAGGTGAAGTTGCGCAGGATAAAGTAATTATCTGACAGCAACTTGTCTTTGATGATGTTGATCTTTAACGACATGGCCGCTCCACTGCTTATCTGAGGGAGCCAGAGATAATAGGCGCAAGCGGTGGGGAAAACTATCTGAATTTGTGCGGTTGATGCGCAATAAATTGCGTCATCAATCTCGTGCGGTGATGGGCTGGTCGCCATAAATGCCGTAATGCTTGTCAGTTAAGAACTCTGGTTGCTTATTGATAAGTGGCCTGTCTTTTCTGTGCGGGCTCTGCCGCCACTACTGCCCCCTCTGGGCCGTCCTCGCGCCGCTAAAGCGGTACCTTCGACTTCCACGTCGTGCCGGACGGACCGTTCGCGGATGACCATCCATGGTCGGCCGCGAACTGCCCCACGCCTCCCCGCGTGGGGCTCCTGGCCCAACGTAAAAGTCTCAGCGCTGCGGATAGCCCTGAGTGTGCAGCAGAGACGTCATAGCTTTAAGCAGTGTGCTCTTTTTGACAACCCGCACTGAAGTTGATGAGCCGGCTGGGGCCGCACCGGGGCAGGCATCCGCAGCGCTGAGCTGAGAGAGTATGCCAGGAGAGCCCGCAGGACGCGGGCGAAAGGTGGCGCTGGAACATGGATGTTCCATCGCCACCGGTCCGTATGGCAGACGAGTGAAGTGAAGGTACCGCGTAGCGGCGCGAGGACCGCCTGCCCCGGAGCGGCCCCAGACGGCGTTATCGTCAGTGGCTTAACTGAGAAGCATTACGACATTTATGTCGACCTGGATTTAACATCAAAATCCGTTCGGCTGCTCTTTCATATCCGGCAAATGGTGCGCGATACCCTTGTGACAATCGATACAGGTTTGCCCATCCTGCACCGCTTTGCTGTGCATTTTGGCCGCCACGGTTTTCTGTGCGGTGAAATCCATGTAATCAAAATTGTGACAGTTGCGACACTCCTGCGAATTGTTGTTCTTCATCCTGCGCCATTCGTTCTGCGCAAGTTCGATGCGCGTCTCTTCAAACTTTTGTGGCGTATCGATCAGGCCAAAAATCTTCGCGTAGACCTCTTTGCTGGCCTGCAATTTGCGCAGCATTTTCGGGCCCCACTCGTGTGGCACATGGCAATCCGGGCAGGTGGCACGCACGCCGCTGCGGTTGTTGTAATGCACCGTCTGCATATATTCCTGATACACGTTATTGCGCATTTCGTGGCAGCCAATACAGAACTGCTCGCGGTTAGTCATCTCCATCGCGGTGTTAAATCCACCCCAGAAAATGATGCCGCCGGCAAAGCCCAAAATCAGCAGTGTGCCCAGCGCCAGACGGCTGGGGCGTCGCCACCAGCGCCAGATGCGCAGTAATCTCTCTTTCATGTTCAACCTCATTGCCCAAAACCACTGGCCGGTTTAAAGGTATTTTCCACCACCGGTTTGGCATCGGTTTGCGGCACGTGGCACTGCAAACAGAAGTAACGCCGTGGCGATACGGTGCTACTCACCAGGCCGTCGCGATCGGTAAAGTGCGTAGGACTGACGCGCGGCGCGCCAGTGGTGAGATAGCTTTGCGTGCCGTGGCACTGCAGGCAGCGGTTGACGTTTTTCGTCACCTGATAGCCGTCTACGCTATGCGGGATCACCGGCGGCTGATTCACGTAGTTAAGCGGCTTGCGACTCTGCTCTTTGGGCTGATGAATAGTGCCCTGCTGCGTGGCGGTCACTTCCGGTGACTGATTGAGATTGACACCTTTTTCGGCCCAGACTGCGCCGCCCACCAGCAAGGCGGCTAAAGTGATGAGTGTGTGAAAGAGTTTCATTGCATCCTGCCTTAAATTTTAACCAGCTTGACGGCGCACTTCTTATAATCGGTCTGCTTCGACAGCGGATCGGTGGCATCTAACGTGACGTTATTGGCCAGCACGCCCGCATCGAAGAACGG
>NZ_BBOC01000173.1:0-2085 GCF_001485335.1 Type-D symbiont of Plautia stali
CGTCCTGCGGGCTCTCCTGGCATACTCACGCCGTTCAGCGCTGCGGATGCCAGCCCCGGCGCGGCCCCAGCCTGCTCATCAGCTTCAGTGCGTGTTGTCAAAAAGGGCACACTGCTTAAAGCTATGACGTCTCTGCTGCACACTCAGGGCTATCCGCAGCGCTGAGACTTTTACGTTGGGCCAGGAGCCCCACGCGGGGAGGCGTGGGGCAGTTCGCGGCCGACCATGGATGGTCATCCGCGAACGGTCCGTCCGGCACGACGTGGAAGTCGAAGGCACCGCTTTAGCGGCGCGAGGACGGCCCAGAGGGGGCAGTAGTGGCGGCAGAGCCAGCACAGAAAAGACAGGCTACTTATCAATAAGCAGGCTGAGTTCTTAACTGACAAGCATTGTGACATTTATGGCGCCCGCTAGGCGCTTAAATGAGTAGCGTTTTGATGTTCAGTTAGCGCAACTGAAATGGTGCCTAAAAGTTCATGCGGAGACTCACATAAGTAATGCGCACCGGCGTACTCAAGTTCATTACCGTCGGCATAACCCCATTTTGCGCCAATGACAGGAACGTTATTGGCTATGGCAGCGATGACATCTTCTTTTCGATCGCCGATAAAGACGACATACCTGCTGTTAAGTTTCTGATCCAGCATCAGATGCTTTAACAGAACCTCTTTGTTATCAAGCCGACCATCCGTTGTTGTTCCATAAATCCCAACAAAAAAATCAGAGAGGTTGTTGTTTTTCACGATTTCTTCGGCGAAAACCTGTCTCTTTGATGTTGCTATGTAAATTGCATATCCTTTCTCTTTCAATGCTGAAAGCAAAGATACTACTCCATTATAAACTACTGTTTTTATTAGCCCTTTTTTTGCATAATCCTCCCTGTAATTGTCTAAAACCTGTTCGATAACTGCATCACTGGGATGGGATAGTAATTTCATCAATAAATCCCGCATTGGGGGACCAATCAAAGGTTTTATGTCGATATTATTGTCTATCAAATGGCCATTTTTTCGTGCCGCATAAAGGATGCTAGATGTAATGCCTTCCAGGGAATCAACGAGTGTTCCATCCAGGTCAAAAATAATGTTTTTTAATATGCTCACTGCAGTCTCTTTTGATAACTGATTATTTAAGCGGGCAGGGTGTATGCATACTTGCGGTTGCGGAAAGATATTCTAATCCCCCAGTATCTCTAACAAACCAAGCTAGAGGTGATAAACAGCATTGATAAACAACAAAATGTGATTATGAAAGATAAATAAAAACTTTTAACGAGTATGTGGTTTTTATTTCAATGTAATTATATGATTTAGTACGTTTTTATTGGTGAATCAATATTTGCTGTCACTGATATGCATAAATTAACAATGCATACCACAATATCATGTTTTACGAATTACCCACCGCCACCACACACTAATCGCCATATTCACTGAGAAAGGATTTGGCGTATGTCATATCGACTGAGTCTGTTAGATAAATCGCCGATTGCCGATGGAGAGAGCGCCGCGCATGCCCTGCATCGTACTTTACAACTGGCGCAGCAGGCTGAAGCCTGGGGCTATCACCGTTTTTGGCTGGCGGAGCATCACAATACCGATCGCCTTGCCAGCCCCTCGCCTGAGTTATTAATCGCCTGGATCATCGGCCAGACGCATCATATTCGCGTTGGTTCGGGTGGTGTGATGCTGCAGCATTACAGTCCTTACAAAGTCGCAGAAAACTTCAACCTGCTGGCCTCGCTTGCGCCGGGTCGCATTGATCTGGGTGTGGGCAAAGCGCCGGGTGGATTACCGCTTTCGACACGTGCATTGCAACTGGGTGTGCATCAGCAAGAGAAGGGCAATTTTGCTGAACAGCTCTCCTTGCTCGACAGCTGGCTCAATGTGCCACCCGTAGGGGATGAAGAGATCCTACGGGCCACGCCACAGCCGCCACGTTCTGCCAACCGTTTCTTGCTGGGAGCCAGTGAGCAAAGCGCCAAACTGGCAGCCGAATTAGGCTGGCAACTGGTGTTCGCCGCACACCATAACGGCGATCCGCTATTGATGGAGCAGGTACTCAACAGCTATCGCCAATACAGCA
>NZ_BBOC01000174.1:0-2049 GCF_001485335.1 Type-D symbiont of Plautia stali
GACCCTCAGGCCATGAAGCCGGAATGGGAGCGACTGCAGAAGCAGGCGTCTATATATGCCGCCAACCAGCAGGCGCTCGCTGACATAATGAAAGCGGATGCAACCCCGAAAGACCGCGAGATGCTGGACCATATCACTGACGCGCAAGGGCCTGCTCTGGCGGCGCTGAAGCAGGCCGGCCAGCTTGGGCTGGATAATCGTGCGCAGGAAGCGATTACTTACCTGATGACGGTCACCCGCCCGGCGCAGAGTAGCCTCCTGAGCGCCCTTGACGACATGACGCAGGTCCAGCTGCAAAATACCCAGGCCGCCGTTGAGCAGAATAGCGCAGCGACGGACCGCGCGTCGCTGACGCTGGTGCTGCTTGCTACCGTGTCAGTCCTGGTGGCGATCGTAACCTGCTTACTGACCATCCGCGTGCTGATGCGCCAGCTGGGCGGAGAGCCCGCGCAGGCGCAGTCCCTGGCGGCGACCATTGCCTCAGGCGACCTGACCACCCCCGTTATGCTGCGCCGCAGTGACACGACCAGCCTGATGGCGTCACTGGACGGCATGCAGGCAAACCTGCGCGGGCTGGTGTCACAGATAAAAGAATCTTCTGCCTCCGTGGCGCTGGCGGCGGATGAAATTTCGCAGGGTAATACGGAGCTCTCTTCCCGTACGGAGCAGCAGGCCGCAGCGCTGCAGGAAACGGCCGCCAGCATGGAGCAGCTGACCGCCACGGTGAAAAGCAACACGGCAGGGGCAGAGCAGACCGCCGTGTCGGCGCGCGAAGCGGCATCGCTGGCCCGCACGGGAGAGGCCGACGTACAGCGCATGTCTGAAACCATGAACGACATCTCGCTCAGTGCAACAAAAGTGCGGGATATCACCTCCGTAATTGAGAGTATCGCCTTCCAGACCAATATTCTGGCGCTGAACGCCGCGGTGGAAGCCGCCCGGGCAGGCGAGGACGGCCGCGGCTTTGCCGTGGTGGCAGGCGAGGTCAGAACCCTTGCCCAGCGCAGTGCTACCGCCGCGCGCGATATTAAACAGCTGATTGAGCAGGCCGTAGAGCAGGTAGAAAGCGGCGTTGCGGTGGCGGCGGGCACCGGGCAGAGCATCCTGAAAATTGTCGGCATGGTGGGTGAGCTGGCGGAGGCCATGGATAATATCTCGCTCGCCTCTTCAGAGCAGATGCAGGGCATTTCCCAGGTCAGCATAGCCGTCAGCCAGATGGACGGCGTCACGCAGAATAATGCCGCGCTGGTCGAGGAGTCCTCTTCCGCTTCACAGTCGCTCTCTGAGCAGGCCCACTCCCTGCGCGGAATGGTCGATGCTTTCAGGGTATGAAAGTAAACGCGATGACATGAAAAATGAATTGAGTGCAGTGCTCTGCACTCAGGGCGTGCCGGCAGGTATGCGACCTTGGTCCGTTTCAGGCCTGTAACAGATACAGCCAAACCTGAAGTGTCCGACACGTCACCGGTTTTTTGCTTTTAAGAGGAGTGGACACGGCTTCGCCGATGAGGGTTTCGTCAGTTTTTCATCACGGCCGTTTTTCACGGGCATGACCTCGTGGCAGAGTGGCGTCTGCAGCTTATCAGGGTACCCATGCTCATGGCGTTCTGAAAAAACGCCCGTGCTGAGTTGTCAGATCCCTTCCTGTTGTTCGTTCAGTTACTTCTGGTTGTGGCCTGATTTAACCGTTTTGTTCTGCAAGCTGGCGCAGCATCTCTATATGGGCGGGCTGGTCATTAAGCGCCGGTATATACGTAAAGGAGTGACCGCCGGCCTTCATAAAGATTTCCCGGTTCTGCTCATCAAGCTCTTCCAGGGTTTCCAGGCAGTCTGATGCGAAGCCCGGACTGATGACGTGCAGGTTTTTCACTCCAGTCTGTGGGAGGTTTTTGATCGTCTCATCGGTAAAAGGCGTTAACCACGGCTCTCTGCCGAAACGCGACTGGAAGGTCATCACCGTTTTCAGAGACGGCATGTTCAGCGCGTCAGCGAGCAGCCTGGTCGTAAGTTCACATCGATCTCTGTACCGATCCCCCTGTTTTCAAATCT
>NZ_BBOC01000175.1:0-2005 GCF_001485335.1 Type-D symbiont of Plautia stali
GTTATGCAGCAGGAAGCAGAGATCACCACTATTGAAGGCCTGGGCACGCCAGACGATCTCCACCCGCTGCAGTCGGCGTTTATCCGGCATGATGGCTACCAGTGCGGCTACTGTACGCCGGGCCAGATATGTTCCTCGGTTGCGATGCTCAGTGAAATTGAGGCGGGTGTGCCAAGTCACGTCACGCAGGATCTGGTCTCCCCTGTCGAGGCCAGTGAAGCGGAACTGCGGGAAAGGATGAGTGGCAACATCTGCCGCTGCGGCGCCTACGCCAATATTATTTCAGCGCTGCAGGAGTACGCGGGGAGGAAGGGAGCATGAAAGCCTTTACCTACGAACGCGTCAGCACACCTGCGCAAGCGGCGTTAAGTGCACAGCAGCACCCCGGTTGCCGGTTTATTGCTGGCGGCACAAATCTTCTTGATCTGATGAAGCTGGGGATTGAGACGCCCGGACATCTGATTGACGTGAACGGTCTGAAGCTCGATCAGACTGAAGTAACCTCTGATGGCGGGCTGCGTATCGGCGCGCTGGTTCGCAATACGGATCTTGCCGCTGACATTCGTATCCGCCGGGATTACGCTGTGCTGTCGAGAGCGCTGCTGGCGGGAGCCTCCGGGCAGCTGCGCAACCAGGCGACAACGGCCGGAAACCTTCTGCAACGTACGCGCTGCCCCTATTTTATGACGTGAATCAGCCCTGTAACAAGCGTGCACCCGGCACCGGCTGTGCGGCCATTGAGGGTTACAGCAGGCAGCACGCGATCGTGGGGGGCAGTGATGACTGTATCGCTACCCATCCCAGCGATATGGCCGTGGCGATGCAGCTGCTCGGGGCGGAAATTGAAACCGTCAGCGCTGACGGCAGCGAGCGCCGTATCGCGCTGAGCGAACTTTATCCTTCACCGGGCAGCACGCCGCATATCGAAACCGTGCTCCAGCCGGGAGAGCTGATTGTCAGCGTGGTTCTGCCTCCACCCGTGGAAGGTATCCACCTGTACCGTAAGGTGCGGGACCGGGCATCGTACGCGTTTGCACTGGTGTCGGTGGCCGCCATTATCCGGCCAGACGGGTCTGGCCGCGTGGCAATGGGCGGCGTAGCCTACAAGCCGTGGCGCAGCGATGAGGCCGATGCTGAAATACAGAATGGCTTCCAGCCGGTATTCGATCGGCTGTTCAGCGGTGCCCGACCCACTGACGATAACCGTTTCAAACTGGTGCTGGCGAAACGCACGCTGGCCTCGGTTCTGGCGGAAGCAAGGGGGGACTGAAGCATGAAATTTGAGACACCCGCGGGCATGAACCCCATTGATAACCTCCGGTATGTCGGGCAGCCGCTTGACCGCGTTGACGGGCCACTAAAAACGACGGGCAGCGCAACCTACGCCTATGAATGGCATGAAAACGTTCCTGGTCTGGCTTATGGTTTTATTGTTGCCGCCCCTGTCGCGAAAGGCACGATATCCGCCATCAGAACGGAAACGGCCCGCAACGCGCCAGGCGTGCTCGCGCTCATCACCGGCCGCGACGTTGAAGCGCTGGGCAAAGCGGATCGCAATGCGGCAACGCTGCTGGCCGTCGACAAAATTGAGCACTATCACCAGGCTATTGCCGTCGTCATCGCGGAAACCTTTGAACAGGCCCGAGCGGCGGCTTACAGCGTGAAAGTGGATTACCAGCCTGCACCGGGCCACTACAGCCTGGCCGCTGAGAAAGAGAACGTCGATACGCCAATGCAGGATGAACCCGACAAAAACATTGGCGACTTTGACCAGGCTTACGCTGAGGCCAGCGTGAAGCTGGACGCAACTTATACCACGCCCGACCAGAGCCACATGGCCATGGAGCCGCATGCCTCTATGGCAGTCTGGAAAGATGACAGGCTCACGCTGTGGACTTCCAATCAGATGATTGACTGGTGCCGAACCGATCTGGCAGAAACGCTCAACATGCCGGTTGAGAAGATCCGCATTGTGTCCCCCTATATCGGCGGCGGGTTCGGCGGC
>NZ_BBOC01000176.1:0-2000 GCF_001485335.1 Type-D symbiont of Plautia stali
TCTGGTCAGCCGCTACCGCGAATCCGGCCGGACAGGTGTGATAAATCTTCGCCGGGGAAAACCCAGCAACTATCAGCTGAACGAAGAGCTGAAATCTCAGGTGGTGAAGCTTATTCGTACCCGCTGCCGGGGTATGAGCCCTACCGGTGCATGGCGCTTACTTAACACAGGATTTGGGCTGAGCATCTCCAAAGAGACCGTCAGGAAGCTGATGATTGCCGAGAAGACCTGGGTAGCCCATCCGAAAGATAGACTCTGACCAGCCAGACTCTGTCCATGTAACAGATGACACTTTAACTTAGCCAAGAAGGCGACATCTTAATAATGGATAGACATTCATTATAGAGTCCAATTTGATAAGGAGATGCGGCGCGTTTGCCACCTTTTCTGGGAGATCTCTGCTTATGCTGGTGACCATGTCGAACAAAGAACTTCACCGTCTTTCCGTCATTCAGGCTGTTACTGAAAAAAGTCTGCGTCGCCGCGATGCTGCCTCTCAGCTGGATCTCACCGAACGTCAGGTTCAGCGGCTGATGAACCACTACCGCGAGTCTGGTGCAGCCGGTCTTACCGATTGGAAAGCCCGGCACGCATCGCATCGATGAGGCTCTGCGCCACCGCATACTGACGCTGCTACGTGAAAATTACGTGGGTTTCGGTCCCACACTTGCAGCAGAAAAACTTCAGGAGCGTCACGGGATTACGATTTCAGTTGAGACGCTACGATGCTGGATGACGGCGGACGGACTCTGAATCCCACACGCCCGCCGTCAGCCCCGGATTTATCAGCCGCGCCTGCGGCGGGATTGCCTTGGCGAGCTTATCCAGATCGTCGGCTCACACCATGACTGGTTCGAAGGCCGCGCACCAAAATGCTGCCTTCTGGTTTATGTTGACGACGCGACTGGCCGTCTTATGCATCTGCGCTTTTGTCAGATTGAGTCTGCCTTTGATTACATGGTGGCCACCCGCGACTATATCGATAAACACGGCAAGCCGGTGGCGTTTTACAGTGACAAGCATGCGGTGTTCCGCGTCAGTCAGGCCGAAACACGACGTACCGGCATCACGCAGTTCGGACGCGCGCTACACGAGATCTGAACATTGATCTAATCTGTGCCAACAGTTCGCAGGCCAAAGGCCGTGTCGAACGCGCCAATCTGACGCTACAGGACCGGCTGGTCAAGGAGATGCGGCTGGAGAACATCACCGGCATTGATAACGCCAATGCCGGTGTTGGGCTAACCGTCAGTTCTTGTCGGTGGATTCAGCTATGCCGATCCATTTGGATCACCATCCCCGACAATAGTGGTATTCTTTTGAAAGAGAAAATTAACGGGCTTCTAAAGGATGCTTACCAGTAAACAGAACAACGCTTTAAATATCATGATGGCTCTGAGTGAGGAGAAAGTTATACCTGTCAGAGATTTAATTTCAGAAGTTTCACTTTCTGTTAGTTACCTTGAAAGTCTGATAGCGGTGCTCAGGGATGAAGGCCTGGTTAAGAGTATGCCCGGCATGTACGGCGGTTACGCATTATCCCGTAATCCCGCCAGCATTACCGTAACTGACATATTGTCAGCCTTCAGTGCCTCAGACACTCCTTATCCAGTGGTCAGGGCTCTCATTTCGGTATCGCTTAAAGATTTGCAGAACTCAGCTCAAATTTCTAAGACCTGAACATAATGGAGTGACTCGTCATACGTAATCACTTGCGCTGTTTGTTGATGTACTGCTGCAATCCGGCTATTTGCTTTCCTGCCATGACCATTCGCTCAAATAAAGTGAATTAATTCTGTTCATTTGCGGCTCAGGCATGGGAAGCCACACGTGCTGCATGGGATGCCATTGCATTATGCTTGAACGACTTAACTCGCGAAATCGCATAGCGAATCGCTTCTATCCAGCGAGGGTCGGCTGAAATTATCAGGGAATTTTTTAGCGAAGCATGTAAATCACTCCATACCATGATGCGTACAGACACATCTCTCCCCAGTCCA
>NZ_BBOC01000177.1:0-1867 GCF_001485335.1 Type-D symbiont of Plautia stali
CCCGGGAGTGTCTGACGTCGTGAAGAGCAGGGATCATGAGGACTCTTCTTTTTTGGCAGCATTTCTGCCGCTGGGGGCCCGCGATGAAGGTCCAGAGCAGTGTAACATTTTTTGTGAGGGGCCCCCCTCTGGACTGTTGTTGTTTGCTGCAAAGCAACCGGAAATAGTGTGAGGAGTGACTCTGTTCTTTAACTGCATTGCTGCAATCAGCGCCATACATTAACAGAAAGAGCCTGTGCGGTTATAATCTGCATCTCTATGACCTGATTCACCGGATAAGCAACAGCAATGTAAAAGTGTTATGATAAAACTGGTTCCGAAGCATTTTCGTCTTCTTTCCCTGATGCAGGAAAGAAAATCGGTACCGGCAGACATAATGCCTGCCGTAATGGCGACGCTGGTAAGACTGCGCCTGGCCGAATTTTTTTGCGGCGAAGAATGGCGAAGGGTCAGTGAGCGCTACCGCCTGACGGCGAGGGGAGAAAAGGTTCTCATGGCGTATGATGCCAGGATTAAGCGGGACCAGCAACGCAGCAAATGTCAGGGAAGCAGCAGGCGGTGCGAGAAAAAAACTGAGTCTGACATGAAGAAATTTGGCAGCAATTAAGCCAGTTTACGTCAGCAGGTCGTACTTTGTTCCGGACTGCACACATTCTCCCACGTAAATAACTTTTTTATAAAAATCGTTTTTCTTTTCATTTTTCCTGAGCAGAATAAGTCACTATCTCTGAACCCTTAGAGAGCCGTGTGCTACCACGCTTATTGCAGCAGTGTTTTTCTGCATTGATTTAAAGCCTATACGCTCCAGCTGATATGTAGCAGGATATTCATCTGAGTCGCCCCCACAAATAACAGTCAGTAAAGTCTGCAGATAAGGGGGCATAAGGCTTGACTAAGAATTCACACGAACTAAGCTTCTCCTGATTCTAATAACAATTGCAGTATGAAATCCGCATTGCTATGCCGCGCCCATCAGCGCGGTTTTTTTATGCTAATAATCACCTTCCTGACTGTTAAGACTCTAATCGTCAGGAGTGAAACAAATCATTAACTGTTTTTTTCATCTGTGTTACCGTCATCCTGCGATGATCCTTGTCGCGAATTTCTTTGCTTTTTTCCGCCCGACATACCTGGTCAGGTTGCGGGACTTTTTTATCATCTCCCTGAGTCAGTGCCCCTTTTTTTGCTTTTGCTGCCAGTTAACGGCGTAGCAAGTTGAGCCTGGACTTCAGTAGCCCGCAGAATCTGATCCAGCTCCCCTTGAAGCTGTTACTGGCTGTTATGTTGACGCGTTGCGCCATCAATGGCCATCAGCACGGTTGCCTGCATCCGCGCTTACCGGCTTAATACCGGCAACCTTATCATTGCCGAGCTTTAGGCGCCTGAAGAGGCATTGCGCAGCATGCACAGCCAGGGCATGTTGATGAGGTCATTGTGCATTCCCAGGCAGCCTTCCGTCAGCAGGCTAGCTCATTCCTGCGCGGCCGGTGTCAGCACTGACCACGCAGCTTCCAGCCCAGCCACTCGTCGAGTTCCGCTTCCGGCAGCGGCCGGGAATAGAAGAAGCCCTGCGCCTGGTCGCAGCCGTACTGCGTAAGTGCGGTAACCGTTTCTGCATCCTCCACCCCCTCTGCCAGCACCGTGTAGTCCAGCTCCTTCAGCATCGCGATGATACTGCGCGCGATGATGCGCGATGCGGTGTCTGACGATATTTCGCTGATAAGCGTGCGGTCCAGTTTGATGACGTCCAGCGGCATGCGCCGCAGGTAGCTGATGTTGCTGTATCCGGTACCGAAGTCGTCCAGCGAAATGCCAAAGCCCCTGAGCTTCAGCATCTCCAGCCCCTGCATCGCCGCCGGGCTTTCAA
>NZ_BBOC01000178.1:0-1814 GCF_001485335.1 Type-D symbiont of Plautia stali
AGCCCGTTGCCCTGCATGATGTCGCACTGGGCGCCGGTCACGAACGTCCGTTGCCCCGCGTCCTCGACCCCCTCCGCCGCCACGCTGAGCCCGAGGCTTTTCCCCAGCGCCGCGATGGCCCTGAACATCATCCGCACGCGCATGCTGGTGCCGAGCTCAAGGGTCAGCGACTTGTCAATCTTGAAGCCGCTGACGAAGCCGTGCCGCAGCAGGCTGATTGCGCCCAGCGTCCGACCGTAGTGATCGATAACAAATGCGGCTCCCGTGCGCCGGATGGCCGCAAACTGTGCCGGTATCTCCTCTACAAGCCCCGTCAGCAGCGGCTCGTCAACCTCCAGGTCCACAAAGGCGGCGTCGCCGCCTGCCGACTCGCGCAGCACGCTTTCCAGCCCGGGTCCGGAAAGCTGACCCGGGAACAGGTTAACGCTGACCCGAAGCTCCGGGCGGCGGACCTGCCACTGGCGGACCTGCGACAGTGCGGTGCGGATAATCCATTCACCAAGCGTCACGGACAGCGGGCTTTTCACCAGCATCTCAATAAAATCAGCGGGCAGCAGCAGGCCGCGGGCCGGATGCTGCCAGCGCACCAGCGCCTCGCAGCCTAGCAGGCGGCCGCTACCGGCGTCATAGCGAGGCTGGTAGTGCAGAATGAACTGCTGCTGGCGCACCGCGGTTTCCAGCTCGCGCTCAAAGCGCCGGCGGCGCTGCTCCGCCGCCAGGAATTCGGGCCGGAACAGGACGCTGCAGCCCTTGCCCGAGGCCTTGGCCCGGTAGAGCGCCAGGTCCGCGGCCGACATCACCGACGAGGCGTCCCCACCGTGTTCGGGATAAGCAGCAATGCCGGTGCTGGCGCCGACTATCACAGGTGAGCCGTGATAGGTGAAAGGCGTCTGCACGGCGGCAATCAGGCGCTCCGCCGTCAGGCCGGCACCGCTACTTCCGCCCGGCAGCAGGATGATAAACTCGTCCCCGCCGAGCCGGGCGGCGGTGACCGCCTCCACGCACACCAGCCGTATCTGCTCCGCCACGTGACAGAGCAGCGCGTCGCCGGCGGCGTGCCCGAGCGTGTCATTCACCTCCTTGAAGCCGTCGAGGTCGGTCATCAGCAGGGTGTAAGGCACGCCGGCCTCGGTCAGCTGCCCCAGCTGCTGCATAAAGGCACCGCGGCTGGCCAGCCGTGTCAGCATGTCCAGTGAGGCGAGTTCGCAGAGACGGGCCTCGCTCTCGTGCCGGGCGGTGACGTCGCGCACGATCATCCCCACCAGGCGTTCGCCGCCTTCCATCCAGCCCGAGAATGACACCTCGGCCGGAAACTCCTGGCCGTCGCGCCTGAGCCCCCATATCTGCAGCGTGCGTGGCTGCGAAATCGCCGCCTCGTCGGCCGTCAGGCGATCCAGCTCGTTGCGGTAGTCGGTCTGGCAGCGCTCGGGAATAAGCCCGGCCACGTACTGGCCCGCCATCTCCTCCGGCCCGTAACCGAACATCGCGGTGGCGGCCGGGTTCCAGAAGGTGATTCCCCGGCGCAGGTCGGTGCAGATGATGGCGTCCGGGGAGGTGGCCGAGATGGACTCCAGCCGCTGCTGGCTGGCGTGGCGCAGCAGCTCGAGCCGGTGAACCTCCATCCGGTCCATCACCAGCGCGGCGATGTCGGCCAGGTGCTGCCGGTCCGCGTCCGTGAGCGGCGGGCGCGGCTGCGTGTCGGTCAGGCACACGGTGCCGATATGGTGGCCGTCCGGGGTGGCGAGCGGGATCCCCGCGTAGAAGCGGATGTGCGGGTAGCCATGCACCAGCGGGCTGTCGCAAAAGCGCGGATC
>NZ_BBOC01000179.1:0-1812 GCF_001485335.1 Type-D symbiont of Plautia stali
GTCGGCGCCATGACGGTCTCTGCCGGGGTGGCCGCGCTGGCAGACTGCGGAAGCCGGGACGCAATGCTTCGCCGGGCGGATGAGGCGCTTTACGAGGCGAAGGGTGCCGGACGAAATGCGGTGATAGTAGCCGCTCCCGGGAGTTTCAGACGGTATGAAGAGTCGGAGTCATAAGCTCTCTTCTTTTTTGGCTGCATATCTGTCGCTGAGGGGCAGTGATTAAGGTCCGGTGCGATATGAAAATTTTCTGTGAGGGATGCCCGCTCTGGACGTTTTTCGCTGTTTGAGGCTCAGCATCGGCTAAGAGTGTGAGGAGAGACACGCTTTTTTTAACTGCATTGCTGCATTAAGCGCCCTTTATTAACAGAAAATCCCTGTGCGGTGATAATCTGTCGCTTTCAGACCATGCTTCACGGGGTAAGCAACAGCACTGTAAAAAGGATATGATGAAACTGGCTCCGAAGCATTTTCGTCTTCTTTCCTCTATGCAGGAAAGGGGATCGGTACCAGCTGACATGATGCCTGTCGTGATGGCGACGCTGGTAAGACTGCGACTGGCCGAATTTTTTTGCGGCGAAGCATGGCGGAGGGTCAGTGAACGCTACCGCCTGACGGCGAGGGGCAAAAAGGTTCTCATAGCTTACGATGTCCGGATCAAGCAGGACCAGCAACGCAGTAGATATCAGGGTGGCACCAGGCGATGCGTAAAAAAACCTGAGTCTGACATAACCTGAGGTTTCGCCACGATAAAGCCAGCTTTCGTCAGCAGTCTGTATTTTCTTTCGGACTGCGCATACTCACGCCTATTTTTTTACTTTTTATAAACAGCGTTTTCTTCTGATTTTTCCTACGCCTAAAAAGTCATTATCGCTGAACGCTGATAGCCGACTGCGATAACGATAAGGGTAGTGGTGGTTTTACTGCATTTATTTCACATCTGTACGCTTCAGCTGATTTATATCAGGATGTTTATGTGAGGGGTCCCCACAACTAAAAGTCAGCTTATCAGTCAGTAAAGTCATTTACCTGCACGGTCCGCAGAGTAGGTTAGTCATCGGGCTTGACGAAAGGGACGCACGAACTAAGCTTGTCCTGATTCTTATAACAACTGCAGTATGAAATCCGCATTGCTATGCCGCGCCCATCAGCGCGGCTTTTTTTATGCTGGTCATCACCTTCCTGACTGTTAAGACTCTTTTCGTCAGGAGTGAAATAATTCATCAACTGTTTTTTTCATCTGTGTTAACGTCTTGCCGCGATTATCCCTGTCGCGAATTTCTTTGCTTTTTTCCGCCCGGCATACCTGGTCAGGTTGCGGGACTTTTTTATCCTCTCCCCGGTTCAGTACCCCCGTTTTTGCATACTGCGTCACCCGCACAACCAGCAAATCAGTAGCCCGCAGAATACCTTTAATCTGCCACAGGCTGTCCTGATCACGTGTCTGCTCCATTGATGGCCACATTCTGATACCCCAGGCTGCGTGATTTTTCTGACTTCTGTTTTACCGCGCCTTTAGCGATGACGAACATACGCCGCCATCATGCTCCCTCTGCTCCGTAAATCGTCTGCATCCGCGCCTTGCCGCGGTCCCCCGCCATCAGTAAGGCAGGTCATCAGTATGAGCGCTGCATGTTTCCCGGTTCCTGCCGATAACAAAAACCACACCCGGCACATTCCTTTCAGAACAGTGAGAACGAACATGAAAATTGCGACACGACTGGCTTCAGGCTTCGGCCTTCTTATCCTGCTGTTCATTATCTGCACCACGATTGCGCTGATGGCGCTCAGCAAAGCCAGCGACGGCATGGACGA
>NZ_BBOC01000180.1:0-1748 GCF_001485335.1 Type-D symbiont of Plautia stali
ATCAGACAATCTGTGTGAGCACTTCGCGGGAAAGTATCTTCAGGTAAGGAGGTGATCCAACCGCAGGTTCCCCTACGGTTACCTTGTTACGACTTCACCCCAGTCATGAATCACAAAGTGGTAAGCGCCCTCCCGAAGGTTAAGCTACCTACTTCTTTTGCAACCCACTCCCATGGTGTGACGGGCGGTGTGTACAAGGCCCGGGAACGTATTCACCGTAGCATTCTGATCTACGATTACTAGCGATTCCGACTTCATGGAGTCGAGTTGCAGACTCCAATCCGGACTACGACGCACTTTATGAGGTCCGCTTGCTCTCGCGAGGTCGCTTCTCTTTGTATGCGCCATTGTAGCACGTGTGTAGCCCTACTCGTAAGGGCCATGATGACTTGACGTCATCCCCACCTTCCTCCAGTTTATCACTGGCAGTCTCCTTTGAGTTCCCGGCCGAACCGCTGGCAACAAAGGATAAGGGTTGCGCTCGTTGCGGGACTTAACCCAACATTTCACAACACGAGCTGACGACAGCCATGCAGCACCTGTCTCAGAGTTCCCGAAGGCACCAAAGCATCTCTGCTAAGTTCTCTGGATGTCAAGAGTAGGTAAGGTTCTTCGCGTTGCATCGAATTAAACCACATGCTCCACCGCTTGTGCGGGCCCCCGTCAATTCATTTGAGTTTTAACCTTGCGGCCGTACTCCCCAGGCGGTCGACTTAACGCGTTAGCTCCGGAAGCCACTCCTCAAGGGAACAACCTCCAAGTCGACATCGTTTACGGCGTGGACTACCAGGGTATCTAATCCTGTTTGCTCCCCACGCTTTCGCACCTGAGCGTCAGTCTTTGTCCAGGGGGCCGCCTTCGCCACCGGTATTCCTCCAGATCTCTACGCATTTCACCGCTACACCTGGAATTCTACCCCCCTCTACAAGACTCTAGCCTGCCAGTTTCGAATGCAGTTCCCAGGTTAAGCCCGGGGATTTCACATCCGACTTGACAGACCGCCTGCGTGCGCTTTACGCCCAGTAATTCCGATTAACGCTTGCACCCTCCGTATTACCGCGGCTGCTGGCACGGAGTTAGCCGGTGCTTCTTCTGCGGGTAACGTCAATCGATGAAGCTATTAACTTCACCGCCTTCCTCCCCGCTGAAAGTACTTTACAACCCGAAGGCCTTCTTCATACACGCGGCATGGCTGCATCAGGCTTGCGCCCATTGTGCAATATTCCCCACTGCTGCCTCCCGTAGGAGTCTGGACCGTGTCTCAGTTCCAGTGTGGCTGGTCATCCTCTCAGACCAGCTAGGGATCGTCGCCTAGGTGAGCCATTACCCCACCTACTAGCTAATCCCACCTGGGCACATCCGATGGTGTGAGGCCCGAAGGTCCCCCACTTTGGTCCGAAGACGTTATGCGGTATTAGCTACCGTTTCCAGTAGTTATCCCCCTCCATCGGGCAGTTTCCCAGGCATTACTCACCCGTCCGCCACTCGTCACCCGAGAGCAAGCTCTCTGTGCTACCGTTCGACTTGCATGTGTTAGGCCTGCCGCCAGCGTTCAATCTGAGCCATGATCAAACTCTTCAATTTAAAGTTTGATTTGCTGAAACCAGTTCAGCGATGCTCATCTGTAAAACGTCATAATGAATTTCATTATGTGTTCACTCGTGAGACTTGATATTTTTTACGTCCGGAGACGTTGATATCAATCCTGCGAGTGCCCACACAGATTGTCTGATAAATTGTTAAAGAGC
>NZ_BBOC01000181.1:0-1530 GCF_001485335.1 Type-D symbiont of Plautia stali
GCCACGCGCGCACGCGGTCGGTTTCGGGGCCCGCCTCGCGCACGGCCCGGGTCAGACGCTCCTGGGTCGTGCGCAGCTCCAGCGTCCAGAAGGTGATTTGCCACTGCTCCCGGATGTCTATGCGGCTCAGGTCGGCGGGGACCCGCCGCTGGATATAATCACGGTTTTTCATCAGGTTATCCTTTTTATCGGTACAGGGTGTGGCGGCGCGATAAATATGGCCACCACTAAGCCCTGCCTATCCTGGCGAATAATTATCCGGAAAATACCGGAATAATCCTTCTGTCAGGATTTCGTAAACAAAGGAGAGGATTCCTGGGCCGGAGAGGGAAAATAAACTCTGGTGTGGAATAATTAATGCGAACCGGCAGGGTGATTTAATTATTCCCGGGGAGTCGCTCATCAGTAAATACCGGCGCGCGCATTGCATCGGGGCGTGAAAGTTAAGATAATGTAATGGATTTTTAGCATCAGCTGCACCCGCCGCACTGTTTTTGTCCTGCCGGTCCGTTCCGGCCTGCACCGCTGAAAGGAGTATCCTCTGGGAAATCAGCTTTTATACCGGCCCGTCGCGGTCGGTTCCGACGTCCGCGAACTCCGTCTTGCCGCCGGCCTGTCGCAGGAGGCCGCCGCCGAGCGGTTTGAGCTCAGCCTGCGCGTCTGGCAGATGAAGGAGGCGGCAAAAAATCCCGCCCCCCTGAGCCAGGGAGAGTACGAGCTCCTGCTGCTGCTCGCCGGACGTCACCCGCACTATGCCCTTGTGCCGCAAAAGAAAAAGTAGCAGGCTCTGTCCCCTGCAGCCCACTGAAGTTCAGGCGGGCCCGGCCGATAAGAGGATAGGGACATGAGCGGTAAATACTACTATGCGGCGCGGCGCGGGCGCCCCGCGATTGAAGAGGTGCACTGCGCGGGCTGCGGCGAGCTGGCGGAGGCCGCTTTCTCGGCACGTTTTACTCGCTCAGGCACGCGCTCCAGTCCGCGCGCCTGCGGCACCCCGACTGCGTGATCTGCCTGCGCTGCGCCCCTCTGCAGCGCTGAACCGCGGCCAGGAATGGTCCTGAAATGACGTTTTCGTGATGCCCGGACAGCCGGCGTCACTGTTATCCCTGACCCCGCCCGCGGCGGGGTCAGCTGACGGGCCTTTCTTCCGGCGGCGGGGCGGCAGGGATTTCTGCGGCCCCGTCTGATTGAACGTGTCCCCTTTTTGCTGTGTCATGCCGGCCACAGCTCATTCCACCGAGGGGACAGACCCTGAAACGCCCGACATCAGACCACGAAGCGGCCCGCCTCGCGGCGCTGGCACCCTATCAGCAGCCGGATGCGCTGCCGGAAAACGCGCTGGACCGGCTCACCACGCTCGCCGCGCGCCTTTTTCGCGTGTCCACCGCCTTCGTTTCGCTGATTGACGACCAGCGGCAGCTTTTTGCATCCCGCTACGGGCTGAACATCACCGGCACCGCCCGCAGCGTCGCCTTCTGCGACCACACGCTGGCGCAGGGGGAGATCCTCTGCGTGCCGGATACCCTGGAC
>NZ_BBOC01000182.1:0-1521 GCF_001485335.1 Type-D symbiont of Plautia stali
TTTAATCCCCAGGTTTTCGGCTACCCCCTGTGCTAATGCAATGTCGATATTTAAGAGGTGGTCCACCACGCGCTCACGAATATAGGGGCGGGCGACTTTACTTAGCTCGAAGGAATAGGCGCCAATGATATGCTGCTGTTCGACAGGCGTCTGGCTTAACCAAAACAACCTTGGCTGCGAGTAATATTCGCCAAAAGATGGGCTCCGCTCGCGTACTTTGTGCCCTTCAATGCGCTCCTGATAGCTCTCAAAACCGCCACCTTTGGCGGACGGGGGCGTTTCGCGCGGCCAGTTGTCATTGATTGAGTTAGGCTCATAATTTGCCGGATTAGTGTCAATATCCTGACGATGCATGCCCTGCCGCTGGAAATTGTGATAGGGGCAAACCGGGCGATTGATTGGAATTTCATGGAAATTAGGGCCGCCGAGGCGACTAATCTGCGTGTCAGTGTAGGAAAAGAGTCTGCCCTGCAATAAGGGATCGTTGGTGAAGTCCAGACCGGGTACGATATGTCCGGGGTGGAATGCCACTTGCTCCGTTTCCGCGAAGAAGTTATCCGGGTTGCGGTTCAGCACCATCTTGCCCACAATTTCCACCGGCACCAGCGCTTCAGGAATCAGTTTGGTCGCATCAAGGATGTCAAAATCGAACCTGAACTCATCCTCTTCAGGAATGAGCTGCAGGCCTAACTCATATTCCGGAAAATCACCTGCTTCAATGGCTTCCCACAGATCACGTCGGTGAAAATCAGGGTCCCGCCCGGTCAGTTTTTGCGACTCATCCCAGAGTAAAGAGGCTTTTCCTGCAACAGGCTTCCAGTGGAAGCGGACGAAGGTAGCTTTACCCTCTGCATTTACGAGTCTGAACGTGTGAATGCCAAAACCTTCCATTGTGCGATAGCTTCGCGGGATTCCGCGATCGGACATCGCCCAAATCACATTATGCAAGGTCTCGGGTTGCAGAGAAACGTAATCCCAGAAGGTGTCATGCGCCGATTGCCCCTGCGGGATTTCGTTGTGCGGTTCCGGCTTCACTGCATGGACAAAGTCCGGGAACTTATGTGCGTCCTGGATGAAAAACACCGGCGTATTGTTACCCACTAAATCAAAAACACCTTCTTCGGTATAAAACTTAGTGGCAAACCCGCGAATGTCGCGCACGGTGTCAGCCGACCCAGCGCCCCCCTGAACTGTGGAAAAACGCACAAATACGGGCGTGATTTGTTCCGGGTCAGACAGAAAATGCGCCTTGGTCAGGTCACTTAACGCACGATAAGGCTGGAAGTATCCATGCGCCGCCGAGCCGCGTGCATGCACAATACGCTCGGGTATGCGCTCATGGTCAAAATGCGTAATTTTTTCTCGCATGATGAAGTCTTCAAGCAGAGTGGGGCCTCGTTCACCTGCGCGTAAAGAGTTCTGATCATTGGCAATCCTTGTTCCCTGATTAGTCGTGAGTGACTGATCAGCACCATTTTTACGGTGTTCCTCAAGTTGCTTCAATTTAGTATTCTGCGTTCC
>NZ_BBOC01000183.1:0-1464 GCF_001485335.1 Type-D symbiont of Plautia stali
CATATGGGAAACTGGATGTGCTTATCAATAATGCTGCCATTATGGCAGTAACTCCTTTAACAGATTTTAAAAGTGATCTTTATTTTATAGAAGAACAATTCAAAACCAATTTGATTGGCACTTGGAGAATCTCTCAGGAATTATTCCCTTTACTGGAAGCTTCAGGTGAAGGACGAGTAGTTAATGTTACCAGTGGTGCAGGGGCATTCTGGGACCCCGATTTTGGATTGGTTAATAATCCGGGATTGCAGATGCAACAGTTTGGTAATGTCCCCATAGGTTCATATGCTCTGACAAAACTGGCTATTAATGGTCTTACTCTGAAACTTTCTCAGGATTTTAAAAAAGCAAATATTCTGGTCAATTCTGTTTGCCCTGGATTAGTTTCCACCTATCCAGGATCTCCAGGACGGTCAGTTGAGGAAGGCGCAAAGAGTATAGTCTGGGCAGCATTGTTGTCTAATAACGGCCCTACAGGTCTATTTTTCAGGGATGGAAAACAGCTTCCTTGGTAAATAAGGATTGTATCCTTCCCAATTACAGATCGGTGAGGTTTTCCCTTTTATCACAGTTCCTGATTATGAAGTCTGGCCCTGTACGATAAGTAAACCTTCTTGGCAGTCCATTCAACAAAGGTAAGCGTACAGCCAGAACCGTCTCCATTAACCGCCCTCTAATCTATAAATTAGATATCCTTCTAACTTACAGACGGATATCTGTTAATGCAGGACACCTCCGACTGGCGCAGTGCGCCCCGCAATGTTTTTTTCCATCGAGTTTAAGCTCCGCATGGTTGAACTCGCTCAGCTTCCGGGGGCGAATATCGCTTCAATCGCGCGTGAACACGGCTTTAATCATAATCTTCTCTTCAAATGGCTGAGGCTATGGCAGCGTGAAGGACGCGTATCCCGACCCCGTAAAACATACAACAAGACTTCCACTCCCACGCTTTTACCCGTGCAGGTCGCGCCACTTGAGGAGCCTGCCCCACCAGCTGAATCAGCCGTCACGATCTGCCATGTCCGACTCCGGCACGGCGAACTTACCCTGCATCAACCTACGGACGAAGTGCTCAGCCTGGTGCTGCGTGAAATGATGAAAGGAAACGCACGGTGATCGGCCTGCCATCCGGCACGAAAATCTGGCTGGTCTCGGGTATCACCGACATGCGCAACGGCTTCAACGGCCTCGGCGCAAAGGTCCAGACCACTCTGAAGGATGACCCGATGTCCGGTCACGTCTTCATCTTCCGTGGCCGCAGCGGGAGTCAGGTCAAACTGCTCTGGTCCACCGGTGACGGCCTGTGCCTTCTGACAAAGCGGCTCGAACGCGGCCGCTTCGCCTGGCCGTCGCCCCGCGACGGCAAAGTGTTCCTCACACCCGCCCAGCTCGCCATGCTGCTGGAAGGCATCGACTGGCGGCAACCGAAGCGCCTGCTGTCACCCCTCACACTGCTCTAATCCT
>NZ_BBOC01000184.1:0-1384 GCF_001485335.1 Type-D symbiont of Plautia stali
TACACAGCGACAGTAATAATGCCGCTGTCAGTTTTCATCATTGAGTTGTTTGCTGTCTGAGCAGATTGGTGTGATCACTGATGCAGTGAAGAACTTCCCGCATCCTGACTCACACAGCGATCGACCTTTTGTGTCCTGCCCTGGGCTCGTCGGTTGCCGGAAGCATCTTCATGCGAGGCATCTCCTCACCGATGCGCGTGACTCAAGAAGGGCCTGACGGCTTGTCTCTTTACTGTCCTGTCCGGGTTATCTGTCTGGAGATTCGATTCTTTTTCCTCACGGGAGCTCTTCCATGGCTGAAAAAGTTACCGAAGCCACCGTTGTGGGTGGCGTGGATACACATAAAGATCTGCACGTTGCTGCTGTCGTAGATCAGAACAACAAAGTTCTGGGAACCCAGTATTTCTCCACAACACGACAAGGTTACCGGCAGATGCTGGCATGGATGACCTCATTTGGGGTGTTAAAGAGAATTGGCGTTGAATGTACAGGAACCTATGGCTCAGGGCTGCTTCGCTATTTTCAGAACGCCGGGTTAGAAGTTCTTGAGGTGACTGCGCCAGATCGTATGGAACGACGCAAACGAGGTAAAAGTGACACGATCGATGCTGAGTGTGCTGCACATGCAGCATTTTCGGGTATCAGAACAGTTACGCCCAAAACGCGTGATGGCATGATTGAGTCTCTTCGGGTGTTAAAAACTTGCCGCAAAACAGCGATATCGGCCCGAAGAGTCGCTCTCCAGATTATCCATTCCAATATTATCTCTGCCCCGGATGAATTACGTGAACAGCTCAGAAATATGACGCGCATGCAGCTCATCAGGACTCTGGGATCCTGGAGACCAGATGCCAGTGAATACCGCAATGTTACCAACGTTTATCGCATTTCATTAAAGTCCCTCGCCCGACGCTATCTCGAATTACATGACGAAATCGCTGATCTGGATGTCATGATTACAGCTATTGTCGATGAGCTGGCACCCGAACTGATTAAACGTAATGCTATTGGATACGAAAGCGCTTCGCAGTTGCTGATCACTGCCGGAGACAATCCCCAACGGTTAAGATCCGAATCAGGTTTTGCGGCACTGTGTGGTGTCAGCCCGGTTCCGGTCTCTTCTGGAAAAACTAACCGTTACCGACTTAATCGGGGTGGAGATCGTGCTGCAAATAGTGCACTTCACATCATCGCTATCGGACGTTTACGAACTGACGATAAAACGAAGGAATATGTCGCCAGGCGAGTAGCCGAAGGACATACAAAAATGGAAGCAATACGCTGTCTGAAGCGCTATATCTCACGCGAAATTTATACACTACTTCGAAATCAAAACAGGCAGGTCAACAGCATCCCGATAACGGCTTGACTCTTAGAAGGGCGT
>NZ_BBOC01000185.1:0-1377 GCF_001485335.1 Type-D symbiont of Plautia stali
ACGCCCTTCTAAGTGTCAAGTCGTTATTTGAGTGCTGTTAATCTGCCGATTTTGATTGCGAAGCAGTGTGAAGACCTCGCGTGCGATATAACGTTTCAGGCAGCGCAGCGCTTCCATTTTTGAGTGCCCCTCCGCGACTCTTTTCGCGACATACTCCTGCGTTTTCGTATCTGTACGTAACCGGCCTATAGCGATGATATGCAGGGCGCTATTTGCTGCGCGATCTCCACCACGGTTCAGTCTGTGGCGATTTGTTTTTCCTGATGAGACGGGAACGGGACTGACTCCGCATAAGGCCGCGAAGCCAGGCTCAGACTGCAGCCGTTGAGGGTTATCACCCGCAGTGATGAGCAACTGAGAAGCGGATTCATAGCCGATAGCGTTACGCTTGATCAGCTCAGGTGCCAGCTCATCAACGATTGACGCGATCATGATATCCAGGTCTGCTATTTCATCGTGAAGTTCAAGATATCGTCGAGCCAGCGATTTCAGGGCAATACGATAAGCATCCTGAACATTACGATACGCCGTCACATCCGGCCGCCATGCGGCCAGGGTTCGAATCAGCTGCATCCGGGTCAGATTACGTAATTGATCACGTAGTTCATCCGGAGATGAAACGATATTCATCTGGATCATTTGCAGCGCAATACGACGTGCTGCAACGGCTGTTTTTCGGCAGACTTTCAGAACGCGGAGTGCTTCAATCATCCCGCTTCGTGTTTTAGGTGTGACAGTGCGTATCAATGAGAAAGCTGCGTGGGCGGCACTTTCAGCATCAATTGTGTCACTTTTTCCACGCCTGCGGCGTTCCATTTTATCCGGAGCAGTCACTTCCAGCACGGTGATGCCGGCATTTTGCAGGTGGCGTAGCAAGCCAGCGCCGTAAGAACCGGTACATTCAACTCCGATGCGGGCAACCGTTCCAAAAGATGCCATCCATGTCAGCATCTGCCGATATCCCTGTCGGGTTGTCGCGAAAAAATCACTGCCTAAAACGCGGTTGTTTTCATCAACTACTGCAGCAACGTGCAGGTCCTTATGCGTATCAACGCCGCCCACGACAAACGGTGGGCGAACTGATTTAGTCTTCGCCATAGCCTAATCCTTTCTGGAACTTATCGTCATTTCTCCTGACGATAACCCGGACAGGACAGTAAGGAGACAAGACGTCAGGCCCTTCTTGAGTCACGCGCATCGGTGAGGAGAAGCCTCGCATGAAGTACTTTCCGTCAACCGACGGGTCCAGGGAAAGACACATTTCTGGTCGATCAGAGTGTGAGTCAGGTAGCCGGAAAGTCTTCACTGCATCAGTGATCTCACCGTGCGAACAAAACAGCAAGCATGATGATGAGAACTGACACAGACATTCTTACT
>NZ_BBOC01000186.1:0-1324 GCF_001485335.1 Type-D symbiont of Plautia stali
ATTTCCGCAAATTGGAATAACCTTTGATATTTTATATGCTGACTGACCAAAAACCACCGCTGAAATCAAAGACCAGTCGGTTGAACTTATCAATAATTTCATTAAATCCATTACCCCCTTATTATCTGATAACCCTTTTGAAACTGACATGAGCACAAAGGCTATGAATGGAATGATTATAAATATTATTTGACCATATATGTCAGATAAAAGTGACTTTTTCTTTTTATCACTGTGGTTCGAAGAGGTCACTTTGTTCCCCATAGTTCCGAGATATTTTAAAAACTTCGATTATTCTAACATTTTTGTATGATGGCTTAGGAGATTTGACATTCTTATTTATAACCAAATCGAATTCGATGGAAGCCTCAATTGTATCTTTTGGCCCTATTGCCCCAAGTAGGCCAGATTGATAATTCGAAAGCCATTTTTCATCGACAAGCCGTGCAGAAAATTTCATTCCAGAAGTCGTGTCTTCAATCCACCAAACATTGCTGCCTTTGTTAACAGGAAAATTGACGTAAAAATTTCCTTTAGTTTTATGGTGACTGGTTTTTTTGAAATCATTTCAATAACATTGTCAGATATGTTAATATTCCTAGTGATTTTTTTAAAATCAACACTGTCTTTATTACCGGGAATCCCTCGCCCTAAATAAGCGAATTCTCCATTTCTAAGTTTTAAATCCAGAGTAGATAAATCGTCCACAATGCCTGCTAACATTTTTCGGTCAAAGTAGGGTTCTACTTTAAGAGCATCACCAGGTAATTCCTGATCTTCTATTGCTTCAATTAATGAGTTTGATACGAACTCCAACTTTTCCACTTCGTCAATATTCGGATTGTTTTCAAGTGAATCAGCAAGAACCACAGCACTTTCATACACTAACCTATCAAATTTTTCTTTAATGCATTTTATCCAAGCAATCGCAGAACCATTTTCCAGCAAAATTAATTTAAATTCCGGATGTGAGTGTTCTCCAACTGCTTTTAAAGAAAATAAACCTATCTTTTTATATATCCGCACATAATCAGTTAGGATATTTAAGATATCTTCAGGATCTTGTCGCTCCTCATTAAAATGGAATTTGATAGCCACTGACAAGTCCACCTGGTTGTTTTCCTTATCAAAAAATTAAAATAGTTAATACAAAATTGAAGGCGATTTGTAGAGATTAGAAAAAAATAAATGAGATAAATCTTATACCATTTTGGATCCATTCTTTTCAAGTCAATGTTGAACAAGCCCACAAGTGATAAGGGATTACTGAGATAGGTAAGACATAGCTAGATAATTTAACATAATTTACGTTATGCGCCTTTGG
>NZ_BBOC01000187.1:0-1314 GCF_001485335.1 Type-D symbiont of Plautia stali
CCCTGTAAATAATTCTGTGTAACTGCCCACGATTAAAGGTGGCCGCTCAGGCGGTCACCGTATTCGATAATAAAGCGACTCATCGCCAACCGCCAGTTGATGATCGGCATCGTCCATTTCGTTGCTGCCGCTTCCGTTGCAAGCCAGATTACCTTACGTACTGATTCATCCGTCGGGAACACCTTCCGTTTTTTGATCGCCTGCCTGATGACGCTGTTCAGAGATTCGATCGCGTTCGTCGTGTAAATCGCACGGCGAATCTCTTCCGGATAGGCGAATAACGTGCTCAGATTCACCCAGTTAGCTCGCCAGCTTTTACTGATTTGCGGATAACGTTCATCCCAGGATTTGCCGAACGCATCCAGCGCGGCGAGGCCGCCTTCTTCCGTTGGCGCGCGATAAATTGCCTTCAGGTCTCGTGTGACGGCTTTGTAGTCTTTCCACGTGACGTACTTCAGGCTGTTGCGGATCATATGCACCACACACAGCTGCACGCGCGTCTGGGGATACACGCTGTTTATCGCGTCCGGGAAGCCTTTCAGGCCATCAACACAGGCGATGAGAATGTCTTCCAGACCCCGATTTTTCAGCTCTGTCAGCACGCTCAGCCAGAACTTCGCGCCTTCATTCTCCGCTATCCACATGCCCAGCAGTTCTTTGTGGCCTTCGGTATTAATACCGAGCGCCAGGAACACGGACTTATTGATTACGCTACCGTCCTGACGGACTTTAACGACGATACAGTCAAGATAAACAATGGGATATAACGAGTCGAGCGCCCGATTCTGCCATTCAGTGACCTGCTCCTGAACGGTATCAGTGACTTTTGATATCAGCGAGGGCGACACATCTGCATCGTACATCTCTTTGAAGGTGGCGACGATTTCGCGCGTGGTCATCCCCTTCGCATAGAGCGAGAGAATTTGCCGATCCATCTGCGTAATGCGCGTCTGATTCTTGCGAATAAGCTGCGGCTCGAAGGAGCCTTCACGATCACGCGGGGTTTTAAGCTCAACTTCGCCGTCATCGCTGAGCAACGTTTTGGTGGAGTAACCGTTACGTGCGTTGCTGCCTTTTTTCGGCTGATTTTTCTCGTGCCCCAGATGCTCGGTGAGTTCTGCGCCAAGCGCGGCTTCGACGGTGAGCTTAGTTAGCATGCGAGAAAACTGATTGAGGTCAGCTTCAGTTTTGAGGCCCTTTGCCAGTTCGGCTGCAAGGGCTTTAAGCTTTTGTTCGTCCATTATAATTACCTGTCTCCGTGATGTCGGGAACATATCAAAAACAGGCAATTACACAATTTAAAATACAGGCTCC
>NZ_BBOC01000188.1:0-1302 GCF_001485335.1 Type-D symbiont of Plautia stali
TGTACACGTTCAGGCAGCCCGGCCGGTACGGGCGGCTGCTGTATTACGTCCCACCCCTGCCGTTGCCGCAGTAGGGGATGATAACTGGAAGAGCTTCTGAGGCAGAAGTTACGTTTTCTTTGACTGAGGGGGCGGAGGTTACTGATGTTCATAAACCCGCCGGGACCTGCTTATCAAAAGCGTGTTGCCTGGCAGGTTCATAAAATATGCCGGTTGCGCTCAGATTTCGGAGCAAGGTGCCGATATCTTTAATGTGCCTCATCAGGGTACACATCTGATACTGCGACTGATTGTGCTGATGGCTTCCTCCCGGAAGCCATTTTTTTATTACGCTGCCTGCACAGTTAATTTCTGTAGGGGACCGCCACCCCCCTGAATCTGAACCCTTTCCCACGAAACTGATCGTAATGTCAGCCGTGCAGGCAACACAGAAGAGAAGAACTTAGCGTTCAGAAGAAATTTTGGTCAGATAGGGTGGAAATTCAGGGTACGGGAAAGATATTCATTACTGAAGACAGAGCGCAGGCAGGCTGAACAGACGTTAAAAAAACAGGGGCGGGTCAGCCCCTGAAAACATCAATGAGATAAACGGACTTACTCGTGTCGCGGAGTGTGGCCATCGGATTAACCACCTTCATGCTATCGGCTATCCGCTGAAAAACTTTAGCCCGGTCTTCTGTGATGCTTACTGTTTTTCATATCGCTCCACGTCCTGTTCGGCCTCCTCCAGCTCGGACATCAGCGCCGCGAGGTCCACCATTCCGGCCGCCGGGTTGCGGCTTGCCCGCCGGTAACGGATCCTGAGCGCGCTCAGGCGTATCAGCGCTTCACGATAGGGCGTGGCACCGTTTTTCATTATGACGTCTCCTCTGTGCATGAAGGCATGGTTTTCCCGCTCCTGAACAGACTTTAGCATGCACGGATATCCCCCCGGCCCCCTGTGGTCAGGAGAAGCATGCGCTGTGTCACAAATGTGTCTCCCGCATTTCAGACAGAGTAGGAGGAATGGCGGGCAGGAAGGATATAAATAATCTCCCGGGGTGTTCAGTCCCGGGAGCAACGCTGGATTTCACATAGCCGGCCTGACGCTGGCTGTGTAAAGCGGACCAGGGGTCCTGTAAGGCGAACTGCTGGCGTCACGGACGGCCTTCTGCGTGGCCGGGTGCACAGGCCTACCTTAATGCAACCCTGGAAAAATCATGTCAGGAATTCTCTGGTTCTGCTTATTTTATTCTCACCCGTGCAGAAATATATCTCACAGGGTCCAGATTTCGCTGAATTAAGCCCTTGAGCCCCCTCTCA
>NZ_BBOC01000189.1:0-1283 GCF_001485335.1 Type-D symbiont of Plautia stali
GTTGTTGGCTGGCACTTTCCAGCGTCAGTAATAGATTGCCAGCACCGTTGAACTGCTTTGCGATGACGGTGGAAGCCAAGTGCGTTGATTTCATAATCAGCCTGTCTGAACAGGGATGTCTTCAGCCTTAACGCCGCGCATACCCTTGCTTTTATCATGGCTGGAATTATTATTTTGCCGTAGTGTAAGCGTCCATCTGTTTAATTCGCATGATGCGTTGCAAAAAAGAGAGCACCCACTATGTTCGCCTTCTCCCGATTTCTGCTTTATTTCACCGAAGTGGCGCGTCAGGGTTCATTGCGCAAGGCTTCAGAGGTGTTGCACGTCTCCGCCTCGTCCATTGACCGACAGATATTACGGGTAGAAGAGCAGCTGGATATGCCGCTGTTTGAACGCCATCCATCAGGATTACGTATGACCGCAGCGGGCGAGATTCTGCTGAATGCGGCAAAAAACTGGCAGCGGGAGTTTGGGCGCGTCTGTACCCAACTGGATGATTTGCGCGGGTTACGCCATGGGCATGTGCATATCGCCACGATTGATGCTATCAACCGCGGTTTCTTCTCTTCAATACTGCAACGCATCCGCGAAGAGTATCCGGGTATTTCGTTTGCGCTTACCACCATGAGCAACATCCATATTGCCAACGCGCTGACGGCCGGCGATGCGGATTTCGGCATCATGCTTAACCCACAGAGTTCCCGTGAGTTGCTGGTGAAGTCGTTTGCCGATTTACGCCTGGGGATTGTGGTCAGCAGTCAACATCCGCTGGCAAAGCTGGAGTCCATTCGCTTTAGCCACTGCGAGTCCTGGCCGTTTATCGTGCCCGCCGCGCCGTTAATGCTGGCCGATCCGCTGGAAGCTTTGGTCAACAGTTCGGGCATTCGCCTGAATGAGGTTGGGCGTACTAATAACATTCATATGCTGCGTTCGCTGGTGCGTGACGATGTGGGCATCAGTTTGATGTGCTGGCTGGATATCGTTGACGAATACCGACGCGGGGAGTTGAAGTTCATACCGCTGATCGACACGGTGTTAAAGCCGTTCACCCTGTCGCTGTGTGTGGCGCCGCAGCGTCAGCTGTCGATTGCCGCGTCGATGATGTTACGTGAACTGGAGTCGTTTTTTGCTCTGATGCAGAACGAAGAGGCGCTGGCAGGTGTGGCACCAAAAATGTAAGGGCCACCAAGTGGCCCTACGCATTCAAGAACCCCAGCGGCTACGCAAATAATTGACCGCTTGCTGGGTCTGAGGCTGATTCAGGTAATTCTCCCGGAATAAAA
>NZ_BBOC01000190.1:0-1240 GCF_001485335.1 Type-D symbiont of Plautia stali
TCGAAAGCCCGGCGGCGATGCAGGGGCTGGAGATGCTGAAGCTCAGGGGCTTTGGCATTTCGCTGGACGACTTCGGTACCGGATACAGCAACATCAGCTACCTGCGGCGCATGCCGCTGGACGTCATCAAGCTGGACCGCACGCTCATCAGCGAAATCTCGTCCGACACCGCCTCGCGCATCATCGCGCGCAGCATCATCGCCATGCTGAAGGACCTGGACTACACGGTGCTCGCCGAGGGGGTGGAGGATGCAGAAACGGTGACCGCACTCACGCAGTACGGCTGCGACCAGGCGCAGGGGTTCTTCTACTCCCGGCCGCTGCCGGAAGGGGAGCTCGACGAGTGGCTGGGCTGGAAGCTGCGCGGCCAGTGCTGACAATGGCCGCGCTGGATTAAGCGAGGTTAACCGGAAGTGCGCCATGACCGCATCAGGCATCAGGCGTATAGCGGGCAACCAGCCGCAACAGGCGTCGGATAACGGCCTGCCGCGAGGCGTCAGGAGAGGCGGCCTGCTCCTCCATAAGGCGGAGGATAATGGCCTTATTACTGACCGGGCTGCCCTGCCTGCACAGACTGCGGATTGCCTCTTCCAGTATCTCTGATTCGGCAATAAACCGGTGACCGGTGCTCAGCAGGTAAGCGCGGATGTGTGCAACCGTGTTGGTGTCTTTCATGCTTTCACTGTTCCCTGGTCTCTTCGGTTCGCTCGTGAACAGCGTACTGCCGACTTTATACCCTGTTCAGGGAATAAAAGCCCGGACAATCCCTTCCGTATGCTTCCTGTCTGACATGTGCCTCAGTGTGACACGGCCCGCCGTACGCACAGGATTGTGCTAAATTTTTCTGTCAGTCTTTCTCATATTCATTCAGAGGCGTAGCAAAATGACGAGTCAACAGGGTGTTTTAATCGTTAACCTGGGCACCCCCCGAGAGCCGACACCCGCAGCGGTCGGGCAGTTCCTGTCTCAGTTTTTGCACGACTACCGGGTCGTCGACCTGCCGAGACTTATCTGGTGCCCGCTGCTCCATGGCGTGATTATCCCCTTTCGCTCACGGCGTGTGGCTAAATTATATTCCTCTATCTGGATGGAGGAAGGCTCGCCGCTGATGGTGTACAGCATGCGGCAGGCCAGGGCGCTTGAGCAGGCCACGGGCAAGCCCGTGGCGCTGGGCATGAGTTACGGTGAGCCGGCCATCGGGCGCGCCATTGACGGACTGATTGAGCAGGGCGTCGACAGC
>NZ_BBOC01000191.1:0-1220 GCF_001485335.1 Type-D symbiont of Plautia stali
GACCTGCTCCCCGTTGATTAATACACCGTGATGTTAGTAATGTCTTCATAAGCCACATGAGGACATCCCCATGAAGAAGCGATTTTCCGACGAACAGATCATCAGTATTCTCCGCGAGGCAGAAGCCGGGGTTTCGGCCCGGGAACTCTGCCGCAAGCATGCCATTTCAGACGCTACCTTTTACACCTGGCGCAAAAAGTTCGGCGGCATGGAAGTCCCCGAAGTGAAGCGGCTCAAGTCGCTTGAAGAGGAGAGCGCCCGTCTTAAGAAGCTCCTCGCTGAAGCCATGCTGGATAAGGAGGCGCTTCAGGTGGCTCTGGGCCGAAAGTTCTGACGACAGACCAGAAGCGGGAAGCCGTGGGGGGCATGTGTGAGGCTACGGGTCTGTCGCAACGCCGTGCCTGCAGGCTGGCCGGTCTGTCACTTTCAACCTGCCGTTATTCGGCTCAGCGTCCGGCTGCTGACGCGCAGCTGTCCTTACGCATCACAGAGCTGGCACTTGAGCGCCGCCGCTTTGGTTACCGGCGCATCTGGCAGCTACTGCGTCGGGAGGGCCTTCATGTCAACCACAAGCGGGTTTACCGCATCTATCACCTTAACGGCCTGGGTGTAAAACGCAGACGCCGCCGCAAGGGGCTGGCGACTGAGCGGCTTCCGCTTCTTCGCCCGGATGCGCCGAACCTGACATGGTCGATAGATTTTGTCATGGATGCACTTGCCAGCGGCCGCCGGATTAAGTGCCTGACCTGTGTCGATGATTTCACGAAGGAGTGTCTGACGATCACCACCGCTTTCGGGATTTCAGGTGTTCAGGTCGCGCGTATTCTGGACAGCATTGCGCTGTTTCGTGGATATCCTGCAACGATAAGAACCGATCAGGGCCCGGAATTTACCTGCCGCGCGCTGGATCAATGGGCCTTTGAACATGGTGTTGAGTTGCGCTTAATCCAGCCGGGCAAGCCAACTCAGAACGGATTTATTGAGAGTTTCAATGGTCGCTTTCGGGATGAATGCCTGAATGAACACTGGTTCAGCGATGTTCTTCATGCCCGGAAAATCATTAATGACTGGCGGCAGGACTATAACGAGTCCAGACCTCATTCATCGCTGAATTACCAGACGCCATCTGAATTTGCAGCAGACTGGCGAAACGGGAAATATGAAGAAAAATCAACCGACATTACTAACTGAAGGTTGTATCTAATACTGGGGGCAGGTCA
>NZ_BBOC01000192.1:0-1201 GCF_001485335.1 Type-D symbiont of Plautia stali
ACCCAGCAGCACTATCCTCAGCCGCGGCCGTGCGGCTCATCCCAGTCAAATGCCGGGCCCAGCGAAATCACGCCGCTCGGATTGATGGTTTTGTGGCTGCAATAGTAGTGATGGCGAATGTGCGGCAGGTTCACGGTATCGGCAATACCCGGCATCTGGTAGATATCACGCAGGAAGCCGCTGAGATTGCGGTAATCACTGATACGGTGGCGGTCACATTTAAAGTGAGTGACGTAAACCGGATCAAAGCGCACCAGCGTCGTCCACAAGCGCAGATCGGCCTCGGTGAGACGATCGCCTGTCAGATAGCGATGCTGCCCAAGGATCTGCTCCAGTCGTGCCAGCGAATGAAACAGCGCCGTTACTGATTCATCATAGGCTGCCTGGGAAGTGGCAAAGCCGCTTTTGTACACGCCGTTATTGACCGTGTCGTAAATCCAGCCGTTCAGCTCATCAATCTTGTCGCGTAATTCAATCGGGTAGTAATCACCTGCGCGCGCGCCCTGCGCATCAAAGGCGCTGTTGAGCATGCGAATGATATCGGCAGATTCATTACTGACAATGGTGTGCTGCGTTTTGTCCCAGAGCACCGGCACGGTGACGCGCCCTGTGTAGTGGGGATCGGCATGCAGATAGAGTTGATACAGGAATTCGTTCTGGTAAAGCGAGTCACCGGTGGCGTCCGGGAAATCATCATCGAAGGTCCAACCGTTTTCCAGCATCAATGGATGCACCACCGATACGGAGATCATCTCCTCCAGCCCTTTTAACTGACGCATCAACAGCGTGCGGTGTGCCCACGGGCAAGCAAGAGAAACGTACAAATGATAACGGTCACGTTCGGCGGCAAAGCCTTCTTTGCCGGTGGGGCCGGCATGGCCATCAGCGGTGACCCAGTTGCGCCAGACTGCTTCTGTGCGTTTGAAGCGGCCACCGGTTGACTTCGTATCGTACCAGGTGTCATGCCAGACACCGTCAATCAGCTGTCCCATAAGCCCTCCATAAAGAAAAAGGGCGAGGAATATCCTCGCCCCTGCAAATCAGTATATGTGTTCTGACAATGCTTGTGTGCTTAGCGTGCGGCAGCCGGAGCGAAACGCGCACGAATAAGACGGTCAATGCTGTAAGCGCCTGGACCTACCAGACCCAACACCAGGAAACCACCGGCGATGGACAGGTTTTTCATGAACATCAGCTGGTT
>NZ_BBOC01000193.1:0-1199 GCF_001485335.1 Type-D symbiont of Plautia stali
CCTGTCAACGCAACACCCTTTTCAATTATCTCTTTCGGTGTTTTGAACTTCAGTGTCTTTCTCGGTCTGCTGTTTAGTTGCGCTGCAACCTGATCCAGCTCCTGCTGTGTGTATTGAGCAAGGCATGTTTTTTTGGGGAAGAACTGTCGTAATAGCCCATTCGTATTTTCGTTAGTGCCTCGTTGCCAGGGACTTTGAGGATCGCAAAAATAAACTTTCACTCCCGTGCTGCTGCTAAATTCCAGATGCCTGGCCAGCTCCATCCCTCTGTCCCACGTCAATGATTGCCTGAGTTCGGGCGGTAAGCTAAGGAATTTTTCGGTAAGAGCCTGATTCACTGAAACAGCATCTTTCCCCTTTAACCTGAGAATAAGCGTATAGCGCGATTTACGATCTACCAGAGTGGCAATATGCGAATTTTTTGTGCCTGAGACTAAATCTCCCTCCCAGTGTCCAACAGAGCGCCTGTTATCAATATGCCGCGAGCGCTCATGGATTGGCGTGCCATTCACGATATTGATTGTTCCTCTTTCCCCTTTGCGGGTGTGGCGTCGCCCATGCCTCAGGCTGTGCGAACGGCGCAGATGTTGAATATTCAGGTGGTGCAGAGCTTCACGACAACGAAAGTACAGCGTCTTATAAATGGTCTCAGCTGATATTCGCATCGTTTTCTGACGCGGTTTCGTTCGTTTTAACCATCCCGAAATTTGCTCCGGAGACCACTTTAATTCCAGCTTTTCCAGAACAAGCTCCCTCAGCGGCTCATTCTGATCCAGCAAACACGGTTTGGGACGTTTAGCCATCCTGTTGGCGCGATTATTAGCGTCAACGGCTTTGTAATAGCGCCTGCCACGATTACGCTGAACTTCTCGCGAGATAGTCGAAGGAGAGCGTCTTAATGCAGTAGCGATCGCCCGAATACTCATTTTGGCTGACAGGCCAGCGCGTATTTCCTCGCGTTCAGACAAGGTGAGATGTGCGACGGCCCGCTTGCGCTCATTGGGTTTTATACCGCCGGAGTCCCTTAACATGGTGAAAATAGTTCCGGGTTTTGAATCCAGAATCTTAGCTATTTCTGAAAATCCTGTTCCACTCTTCCAGAGTTCGAAAACGAGCGATTTTTCTTTTGCTGTAAATGTACGTTTCATCAAACGATCCTCCGCAACCACATGTTTTCACATGGTTGTTGCGTTGACCAA
>NZ_BBOC01000194.1:0-1191 GCF_001485335.1 Type-D symbiont of Plautia stali
TATGCGCGTCGTGCGCAATGAAAAAGATCTGGAACAATCCATCGGTATGACGAAAGCGGAAGCCAAAGCGGCTTTCAACAACGACATGGTGTACATGGAGAAATTCCTCGAGAACCCACGTCACATTGAAATTCAGGTGATGGCCGACGGCCAGGGCAACGCGATCTATCTGGCGGAACGTGACTGCTCAATGCAGCGTCGTCACCAGAAAGTGGTCGAGGAAGCGCCCGCGCCAGGCATCACGGCAGAGCTGCGTCGTAACATCGGCGAGCGTTGTGCCAAGGCCTGTATTGATATCGGCTATCGCGGTGCGGGTACCTTCGAGTTCCTGTACGAAAACGGTGAGTTCTACTTCATCGAGATGAACACCCGTATTCAGGTTGAGCATCCGGTGACCGAGATGATCACCGGCGTGGATCTGATCAAAGAGCAGCTGCGTATTGCTGCCGGTCAGCCGCTGTCGATCAAACAGGAAGACGTGGTGGTTCGCGGCCATGCGGTGGAATGCCGTATCAACGCCGAAGACCCGAACACTTTCCTGCCGAGCCCGGGCAAGATCACCCGTTTCCATGCGCCAGGCGGTTTTGGCGTGCGTTGGGAATCGCACATCTATGCCGGCTACAGCGTGCCGCCGTATTACGATTCCATGATCGGTAAGTTGATCACCTACGGTGACACCCGTGAAGTGGCCATCGCGCGCATGAAGAATGCGCTGGCGGAGCTGATCATCGACGGCATCAAGACCAACGTCGAGCTGCAGATGAAAATCATGTCCGACGAACACTTCCAGCAGGGTGGCACCAACATCCACTATCTGGAGAAAAAACTCGGCCTGCAACACTGAGCATTTAACCACCACGGGCGGCCCGAGGGCCGCACCCTACATGAGTCCAATATCTCACACATAAAATCTGGAGGTCAGTTTGTCTGAACTTTCCTATGTGACGGGTGACCGTCACTCCGCCTAGTCAACCTACTTAACCCAGGTCGAACGCGTATTGCCGCTCCTTGGCGATCTCAGCCGCTGGGCTGATACGTTAACCCATCCCAAACGCGCATTAATCGTTGATATACCGCTTGAAATGGATGACGGCACCGTACGCCATTTCGAAGGGTACCGCGTCCAGCACAACTTATCTCGCGGGCCGGGCAAGGGCGGGGTGCGATTCCATCCCGATGTCACGTTGCAGG
>NZ_BBOC01000195.1:0-1154 GCF_001485335.1 Type-D symbiont of Plautia stali
AACGCCAGCAGGGCGGCGGCGGCCAGCAGCGCGCTGATGAGGATCACTTCCAGCCGGTGGCGCCCGGCCATCACCGGCACGTCGGCGGCGGCCAGCTGCTGCGTCAGGCTGTCGAGCCGTTCGCGGGCGGCGACCGGATAATGGCCCGGCACGCTCAGCGCTGCCCGATAACTGTCCCACGCTGCGTCAGACGGCGCGGTGTTCAGCAGGGCCGCCTTCTCGGCTGCCGTCCCGTCCTGCATGGCGAGGCCGGCGCGGGTCAGAAAGGTCAGCTGCTGCGTCAGCGCACCGGCGCGGTCGGCGTGGCGGTACATTTCGCGCAGCGTCAGCGCGCCGTAGCTGCCGGCCAGTGCCACCACGGCCAGGGAGAGGATCATCATCCACAGCATGACGCGGCGGATGGTAAAGTGTCTGAGTAGCTGCATGAGGTTTCCCCGGTGTTGTTATTATTTTGAATAATAAAAAGCATTATCATTTATTTTTAATTGCGCGCGTAATTAAGTTGCGCGCTACATTTATTTAACAGGATTCTGGCAGGAATAATTAAAAAAGGACACTCCCCGACGATAAAATTAAAGAATCGCGCTGCGCTAAATAATTTGCTAAACAAAATAAGCATGACATAAGACCAGGCAGCGCCTATAGTAAGCGCCATAAGAAAGTTTTTAATCGTTTTTTCCTTTCGCAGTTATTGTCTTTTATAACGGTTCGTTACCGTCCACTTTATCTTTATAATTTCGCACCGGAACCAGGCCGGGGCGGAGGAACCCATGCTGATGAATCTTAACGGCGACAGCGATCGCCGCGCGCGGGCGCTGAAAGCGCTGCGCAGTCCCGATGAAAGTCGCGATGACGTGCTGCGCAAGTTTGTCCGACTGACCAGCCAGGCGCTTGGCATACCCGGCAGCTTTATTTCAGTGCTGGACGACGAGCACCAGCACGTGCAGGCCGCACACAACTTCGCCCTCGCGCAGTCCTCGCGTGAAGACTCCCTCTGCCGCCACGCGGTGGACAATGATTGTGCAGTGGTGGTGCCCGACACCTGGCTGGACGCCCGCTTTGTGACGCATCCGCTCATCACCGGCGCGCCCTACATCCGCTTCTATGCCGGCGTGCCGCTGAAGAACCGCGAAGGCATCGTGCTCGGCACGCTG
>NZ_BBOC01000196.1:0-1142 GCF_001485335.1 Type-D symbiont of Plautia stali
TGACTCAGGATATCGCTCAGCATGCTCTGCTTCCTGAGGTAAATGGTGCCACCGATGTAGCCCAGATAGCCACCGTCCGGCGCAAACAGCGGCTGTGACAGGAACACGACGTAATTACCGGAGGCCGAGGTAAAGGGGGCCGAGATAAACGGCTTCTGCGTGGCGATGGCCTGCCGGCTGGCATCGGAGTGCAGCTTCACGCCGACCAGGCTCAGGCTCTCCGGGGAGGTGGCGGCGATAACGGCGTCGCGGTTTACCACCACCACCGTGTTAAAAAAGCCGGACTGCAGCCGGAGGCGGTCGGTCTCCCCTCTCAGCAGCGCGGGGTCGGTGAGGCCCTTAATCTGCGTGGCGCTCCAGGCGAGCTCGCGCTGCGCCGTGCCGAGATAGCGATCGGTGGTGTCGGCGAGCTTCCTCGCGTAGGCGATGTTGCTCTCCAGCAGGCTGTCCTCGATGTTGCCCTTCTGAAAAATCAGCAGCGCCCCGAGCAGCAGGCAGGAGGTGAGGATCACCCCGCCGACGGAGAGCGACAGGAGCAGTGTACGGAGGCGGAGTTTTTTCAGCGGCATGGCGTCAGGGGCCCGGTTGAGGTGTCATCAGAGTGTAACGGTCACGGACCGGGTTAAATGGCAGAACAGCGCGCCTTTTATGCGTCGCGCGACAGGATTGCGGGGGCCGGCCCACGCCAGCTTAGCGCATTTCATTCTCCTTAATGCAACTTAATCTGATAATCCTCTGCTTTCACACAATATTCGTGGATAAATATCATGGAAAATGCTTAATAAAGCGGTGCCGTCTCACCACGGCATAAATCAACGATTAGCCCGTGAAGGCTTGCGGGCATTTTTTTATCGTGCCGGACGTTTTATTTCATGAAGGCGGGCCGGTACCATACAGATAAAAGGGATATACTCCCTGCACTGCACACACAACGCGTCTGCACAGCAAACGAAGAGAGCTGGCGTATCCGCCCTTCCGCACCTGACTCAGGTCCGGACGACCGGTGGCGTATTGTCCGGTATTTACGGAACGTCCTGACCGCGCACCCGCGCGGTTTTTTTCTCCGCCGGCGTACAGGCGAACTTATGCACCCGTGCGGTGGATAACCCTGTGGGCAGGGTGCATACACCATCGGCCAGGGA
>NZ_BBOC01000197.1:0-1135 GCF_001485335.1 Type-D symbiont of Plautia stali
ATCACTGTGCAACAACACGCGGCTCAGGCTACTCAGGTGACTGAACGCCTTTTTCAGCATGCCATCTATCAATGATGCCGTTGCCTTCTGTGAGCCTTCCCAGGCCACGATTTCATCGTTGTACAGGTCCATTATGGCTGACAGGTAATATTTATCCTCTCCCACGCGGAACTCCGTCACGTCTGTTACCCATTTCTCTTCAGGCGCTGAAGCAACGAAGTTTCTTTGTAGCAGGTTAGCCACTGTCGGATTCACGCCTCCCCGGTAGGAACAATATTTCTTCCGCCTTACCGGACACTCCAGCGACAGAGCTTTCATCAGCTTAAGGATAGTTTTACCACTGTGACTGTAGCCACATTGTCTGAGAAGCTCGTTAAGCCGCCGGTAGCCATACAGGCTTCTGTGTTCACTGAACAACCGGAGCATCAGCACCTTAACCTCAGCATATTTATCCGGTATCTGAAGGCGAGCCAGATGATAAAAGAAGGTGCTCCGGGCCAGTTGAGCCGCTTTCAGCAGCACCGGCAGGCGATGTTGCGTACGCAACAGGTTTACCGCCGCTGCTTTTTCAGCGACTCCAGCCGCTTTTTTTCAAGGAGTATCCCCTGCAGCGTCTTCAGATAGTCATTTTCCGCCCGGAGATATTCGAGCTCCTTCAGCAGTTATTCAGGCGTTTTATCATCTGCTTTACGAGGCTTGTCTGGATTAACTGGCATAGATACGCTCCGCTCCGGTTGTGTCGGACAAAAGGCACTGTACCCCTTTAGTCTGAACCGTTTGAGCCAGTTATCAACAGTGGTATGGGAAGCAATACCAAATCGGGCCGCGAGCCTTGCCGATGTCTCAGGATGGTTGATGGCATAGGTGACAACCTCTCGTTTGAACTCCGGTGAATACATCTGAGAGCGGGAGCGGGAACGGGGACGCAGTGCTTCCTCACCGTGGTGAAGATAAAGCTGTATCCAGCGGATAGCATGCGTCCTCGAAACCCCGAAATGTTGTGCTGTCCCGCCCTGACCGGCATGACCGTCGAGAAAGTAACGCACGACCTTTAACTTGAATTGAGTGGAATATTTGGGCTTCATGATTTATCCCCATTATGTCGTTTTACAGTCCAACATTATGGGTTCAGTCC
>NZ_BBOC01000198.1:0-1009 GCF_001485335.1 Type-D symbiont of Plautia stali
GTCCTGCTGTCCTGACTGCGGCGGCGCGCTGTCGTACCTGGGCGAGGACGCAGCAGAACAGCTGGAACTGATGCGCAGCGCGTTCCGCGTTATCCGCACCGTGCGTGAAAAGCACGCCTGCAAAAAGTGCGACCGCATCGTGCAGGCCCCTGCGCCGTCGCGGCCCATCGAGCGCGGCATCGCGGGTCCGGGGCTGCTGGCGCGGGTGCTGACGTCAAAGTACGCGGAGCACACGCCGCTGAACCGGCAGTCAGAAATATACGAACGCCAGGGCGTGACGCTCAGCCGTTCGCTGCTGTCGGGCTGGGTTGACGCGTGCTGCCAGCTGCTGTCGCCGCTGGATGAAGCGCTGCAGCGCTATGTGCTCACTGATGGCAAGCTGCACGCGGATGACACGCCGGTTCCTGTGCTGCTGCCGGGCAACGGCAAAACCAAAACCGGGCGCCTGTGGACGTACGTGCGCGATGACCGTAACGCGGGCTCGGTGATGGCCCCGGCGGTGTGGTTCGCTTACTCGCCGGATCGCAAGGGTGTACACCCGCAGACGCACCTGGCTGGGTTCAGTGGCGTGCTGCAGGCGGACGCGTATGCCGGGTTCAACGAGCTGTACCGCGAGGGCCGTATAAAGGAAGCGGCGTGCTGGGCGCACGCGCGGCTCAAAATCCACGACGTGCACGTCCGGACGCCGTCTGACACCACGACGGAAGCACTGCACCGCATCGGCGAGCTGTACGGCATCGAAGCTGGCATCCGGGGTAAAAGCGCAGCGGAACGTCTGGCCATCCGGCAGGAAAAAGCGGCACCGCTACTGAACGCACTGGAGGGCTGGCTGCGTGAGAAGCAGAAAACGCTGTCACGGCACTCGGAGCTGTGGAAGGCGTTCGCGTACGCGCTCAACCAGTGGAAGGCACTGAAATACTACACGGGCGACGGCTGGGCAGAACCGGACAATAACATCGCGGAAAACGCGCTGCGGACGGTGAGCCTTGGCCGAAAATTATCTGTTCTT
>NZ_BBOC01000199.1:0-928 GCF_001485335.1 Type-D symbiont of Plautia stali
GCCGAACAACTCGTCCTCTTTCGCCAGCAGCATCCCGACTGGGGGCCTAAAAAAATTCGCCACTGGTTCCTCAATAACAACGCTGACTTCATTGTTCCCGCTGCCAGCACGATAGGGGACCTTTTGAAAGAAGAAGGGCTGGTGTCTCCACGGATAAGGCGCAAGCGTACGCCGGGAAATCTGAACGAACTCACCGATGCGAACAGAAACAATCACGTCTGGAGCGCTGACTTTAAGGGCCGCTTTCGCCTGAAAGACGGCAGCTGGTGCCGCCCGTTCACCCTCACCGACAACCACAGCCGCTACCTCCTGTGCTGTGAGCCCGGCACGTCAGAGACCACGACATTCGTGCGTGGCTGTATGGAAGCCGCCTTCCGCGAAGGTGGACTCCCCGACATTATCCGCACCGATAACGGCTCTCCCTTCGTCGCGCCGGGCATCCTGGCGCTGACACAGTGGAGCGTGTGGCTGATGAAGTTGGGTATTAAAACAGAAAGAACCACGCCGGGATGTCCGGGGCAAAATGCCCGTCACGAGCGCATGCATCTCTCGATGAAAACCGCGATGAGCCACCATGATGTGTTTGGCTCGCTGTCGGAACAACGGGTGTGGTGTAACGGATGGCGTAATGAGTTCAATCAGGAAAAGCCGCATGAGGCTCATGGACAGGTACCGCCCGCAAAAATATGGGTGCCCTCACCGCGAAGTTGGGATGGAAAAGTGCCTGAGGTGAACTATCCGGAGGGGGCAAAGCTATATAAAGTCGGAGAAAAAGGTGACCTGAGCCTGAACGGGCGCACGTTCCTGAGTTCGGCATTACGGGGTGAGTACGTGAGGTTCCTGGAAGTGGATGACGGAGTTGACGTCATCCTCTTCGACAGGGTGATACTGGCGTATTATGACCGGGCAGAAAAAAGTATTATTCGAA
>NZ_BBOC01000200.1:0-863 GCF_001485335.1 Type-D symbiont of Plautia stali
CCGCCTTCATCTTTAGACAGAACGTAAACTTCTGAAGTGAACTGAGTATGTGGCTTGATGGTGCCTGGCTTAGCCAGTACCTGACCACGCTCGATGTCTTCGCGCTTGATACCACGCAGCAGAACACCACAGTTCTCGCCAGCCTGACCCTGGTCCAGCAGTTTGCGGAACATTTCAACGCCAGTACAGGTTGATTTCACAGTGTCTTTCAGGCCAACAACTTCAACTTCGTCGCCCACTTTAACGATACCGCGCTCAACACGACCGGTTACAACAGTACCACGGCCTGAGATTGAGAATACGTCTTCGATTGGCAGCAGGAACGGCATGTCGATTGCACGTACTGGCTCTGGGATATAGGTATCCAGGTGACCAGCCAGCTCAATGATCTTAGCTTCCCACTCAGCGTCGCCTTCCAGCGCTTTCAGAGCAGAACCGCGGATGATTGGAGTATCATCGCCTGGGAAGTCGTATGCTGACAGCAGGTCACGAACTTCCATCTCTACCAGTTCCAGCAGCTCTTCGTCATCAACCATGTCGCACTTGTTCAGGAACACGATGATGTAAGGAACGCCAACCTGACGACCCAGCAGGATGTGCTCACGGGTCTGTGGCATTGGGCCATCAGTCGCAGCAACAACCAGGATCGCGCCGTCCATCTGCGCAGCACCGGTGATCATGTTTTTCACATAGTCGGCGTGGCCTGGGCAGTCAACGTGAGCGTAGTGACGAGTCGGGGTTTCATATTCAACGTGTGAAGTGTTGATGGTGATACCACGTGCTTTCTCTTCAGGCGCTTTATCGATCTCGTCGAATTTACTTGCCTTACCGCCGTAGGTTTTAGCCAGAACGGTGGTGATTGC
>NZ_BBOC01000201.1:0-832 GCF_001485335.1 Type-D symbiont of Plautia stali
GTACGGGAACGTTGTGGTGCTGACCACGTCGCGGATGCGCTCCGCTGTGCGGGCCGCATCCTCCACGGAGGTCTGCGGCAGCAGAAGAATAAACTCCTCACCGCCAAAGCGGCTGACGACGTCCCCCGTCCGGCACGCCTGCCGCAGCAGACCGGCGAGGCTGACCAGCACCGCATCGCCTGCATCATGGCCGTACCAGTCATTGATTTTTTTGAAGTGGTCAATGTCGATGGCAATCACGCACTGCGCGGCGTCATCGCTGAACCTGTCCGCCATGAGGGTAAAGCCGCGGCGGTTGCAGAGTCCGGTGAGCGGATCGGTCATGGCCTCATCGCTGAGGGTAGCCATGCGGCCGGCGACCGCCAGGCGGTGATCCTGTACCGCCTCCTTAAGGCGATCGGCCTCATAATACCAGGCGGGCACCGAGGCCAGCGACGCCTCGCTGTCGTCGTCCCGCACCATGCCGGCCAGCTTTTCAAGCGGGTAAGCGATGCGCCCGGCCATCAGGGCAACGGCGGCGGCCGTGAGCACGATGATCCCCAGCAGGAACCACAGCGCGTTTTCCGCCGTGCGCACGAGAATATGCCGGACCGTTTCAGAAGTGCCCGCGATAAAAATGTTCCAGTCCGTTTTGTGCAGGCTGGCGAACCCCGTCAGAAACGCCTGTCCGCCCGCCTCCGTGCTGAATCGTCCGCTGTCCGTCGTGGCGAGTCGCTTCATCAGGGCGGCGCTCAGCGTCATTCTGGTTCCCACGAGAGACGGGTCGTGGCTGAACACGATGAGGCCGTCATTGCTGACGATGCTGACGGTAGAGCCGCGGGCGTAGAAATGC
>NZ_BBOC01000202.1:0-737 GCF_001485335.1 Type-D symbiont of Plautia stali
GCTGTACAGCGCCACCGGACGGCATCAGGATACCCTGAATATCATCAGGAGTTGCTCCATGACCGCTGCCCCGAATTCTGCACCCGTTACGGAACACGTCCTGACGGTCCGCCGGTTACCCGCCGGCCTTCTGCCTGATACACCGGTCCGCCTGCTGGTGTCTGTGCGGGAAGACCCGCCTTTCGCAGGGCCCCGGACCGGGCGCACGCTCAGGCTCACCTGGCACCTGCTGTCGGCCCTGCCGCGCGGCGTCCTTCCGGGCACCGTCAGCGCGGTGTTCACGCCGGGCCGGCGCGGCCGCCCGGGATGCGTGGCGCTGGCACCCGGCGGCCTGGTGCTGGCCCCGCCGCTGCGCGGATGCGGCATAGGTACCTGGCTTTTGCAGCAGCTTGCCGCATGGGCCGCCACGCTGCCGGCGGCTAACCGGGTTGAGCTTCAGAGCCTTAATCCATCTGAACCTTTATCACCGCTGGAGGAGGCGCGGCAGCGCCGGCAGCGCGAGGGGATTGGCGCTGAGGCACGAAGGGACGACCCGCCGCTGACGGTAGCCGGTCTCCGCCTCCACCGCCGGTGGGACAGCAGCCTGACGGCCGAAAGCCCGGAGGCGGTCCTGAAGGTCCTGCTCAGCCAGGCGCCCGCCACCAACTACGAGCTGGCGAACTATGAGCGGCTGACGCTCAGCAGGAGCGGCGAGGCCTGTTGTCCTGAAAGCAGCGCCCTGCGCAGGGTCGGCGGGG
>NZ_BBOC01000203.1:0-736 GCF_001485335.1 Type-D symbiont of Plautia stali
ATGGGCAGCCCGCAATTTCTCTCCGCGCCTAAACAACGCTATTTAACCGGGTTGCAAGCGCTGGAAAAATGGGCACAGAAAAATCATCAATCGTCATTCCATCACTTAAATGCCGACCAGGTTGATGATTTTCTGACAAACATGGAAGCCGGAAAAATCGATTTAGGCACGGAAGTGAATAGCCAGGCCTTTTTTGAATTAATGCTGCAAAACGCGCGTGAAGGATATTTAGCGGACCCGATTTATGGCGGCAATAAAAACATGGCGGGCTGGAAGATGATCGGTTTCCCTGGCGCACGCTATGATTATCGCCCTTATATTGAGCGTCGGAATGAAAACCTCGCACTTATTCCCGTCAGTCTGATCCCCAACGATTAATTACCCGGAGCTGAGTCAATGTCATTAGTTAGAAATAAAGCTGACGTGGTTATCGTTGGTATGGGTTGGGCCGGTTCAGTGATGGCGGAAGAACTCACCCGCGCTGGACTGAACGTGGTCGGTATTGAGCGGGGCGCATGGCGTGACACCTCAACCGATTTCCCGGTGGCGATTGATGCCGATGAACTGCGGTTCCACACGCGCCGCAAAATTCTGCAGCCGATGAGCGTCGAAACCACCACCTTCCGCAACCGCAGCGATCAGCTTGCCGCACCGGTACGTAACTGGTCGGCGTACCAGTTTGGCTGGAACGTGGGCGGCGCAGGCACCCACTGGGCGGGCATGTCGTGGCGCTTTA
>NZ_BBOC01000204.1:0-702 GCF_001485335.1 Type-D symbiont of Plautia stali
TTCCACCGTGGGTGCAACATCCACACGCGATGCCAGTTTCATCAGCGAACGTAGCTGACCCGGTGAACCGGTTGACGAGCCGGTGACTGCGCGGTCGCCCATGATCAGGCTGAAGGCCGGCACTTCAAATGGCTTCATCACCGCACCGACGGTGTGGAATTTGCCGTGTGGAGCCAGTGCCTGGAAGTACGGCTGCCAGTCAAGATCCACCGCCACGGTGCTGATGATCAGGTCAAACTGTCCAGCCAACGCATTCAACGCCTGCGGGTCACGGCTGTTTACTACGCGATCCGCACCCATCGCCAGGATGGATTCAGTTTTGCTGGCGTTAGAACTGAACGCGGTCACTTCCGCTCCCATCGCCCGCAGCAGTTTGATAGCCATATGGCCGAGACCGCCGATGCCAATCACACCCACGCGGCTGGTGGCATTGATGTTATGCATCAACAGCGGTTTGAATACCGTGATGCCGCCACACAGCAATGGGCCGGCGGTGGTGATATCCATCGATTCTGGCAGTGGGATCACCCATTGCCAGTCTGCACGCAGATGGCTGGCGAATCCGCCTTTATTCATGATGGTAGGAACGGAGCCATTTTCACAGTTGACCTGCTCACCGTTGATGCAGGCATTGCAGTGCTGGCAGCTCTTCGCTGTCCAGCCGATGCCGACACGCTGGCCCACTTTCAAGCCTTTGTTCTG
>NZ_BBOC01000205.1:0-610 GCF_001485335.1 Type-D symbiont of Plautia stali
ATCTGAGTGGAACAGCACCCCCGATGGGCGCCCTCGGCTGTTCCAGGCCATTGTCAGCGCATCCTGAGTCAACTGACTATCTGCTATTGTTGAAAATGACCAGCCAACAACCTTACGGGCATATAGATCAAGCACAACCGCAAGGTAAAACCATCCTTTGTTCGTTTTAAGAAAGGTTATATCCCCACACCAGATCTTGTTCGGTTTTGTCACGTTGAAGCGTCGGGCCAGAATATTGGGTGCTATCGTTGATACCTGTTCACACACGCGATAACGGTGCCGGGAAGGCTGCTGGCTTATCAGTCCAGCTTCTTTCATCAGCTTGCTGGCTTTATATCGTCCTACGGACAGCCCTTCCTTCTTCAGCATTAATGACAACGTGCGGGCTCCGGCAGAGCCGCGGCTCATCTGATGAAGTTCGGTTGTCCTCTGGCGCAGAGCATCGCGCTCAGCAGTGTCTTTCTGCTGCTGTTTCTTATGGTAATAATACTGACTGCGGTGGACTCCCAGTACCGCGCAGAGTTCTTTTATGCTGTATGGCCCGCTTAACGCAGTGATGAACGTCAGGATTTTGTGGAGTCCGACATCAGCAAAGCCGCTGTAGATTCAA
>NZ_BBOC01000206.1:0-602 GCF_001485335.1 Type-D symbiont of Plautia stali
TTGAATCTACAGCGCGGTACTTTGCAAGGGAGCCCGACTAAAGTACCGCTTCATTAACGATCACCGTCAGGTCTGGTCGGTCGCACTGATGTGTCGGGTTCTGAAGGTTGCCCGTTCCGGTTTTTACGTCTGGCTCCACTGCCCGGTATCAGCTGGAGAGCAGGATAATCAGCGGCTGCTGACGCTTATCCGCGACTCTTATACCCTGAGTGGCGGCGTCTATGGGTACCGGCGGGTCCACAGTGACCTGCGAGAAATCGGAGAGGTATGCAGTAAAAACAGGGTAGCGAAAATTATGCGGCAGAACAGAATCAAGGCCGTACATGGCTATAAAATCCCGCGAGGAGCACGGGGACGTCCGTCAGTCATTGCCCCTAACCGGGTACAGCGGGAGTTCACAGTCGTTAAACCGAACCAGGTCTGGGTAACGGATATTACCTACATACGGACCTGGCAGGGCTGGCTGTATCTGGCCGTGGTGATAGACCTGTTTGCCCGCAATGTGGTGGGCTGGTCAATGAAACCCTCACTGTCGCGCGAACTGGCGCTGGATGCTCTCCTGATGGCCGTCTGGCGACGAAGGCCTGAGGAAACCGTTATCG
>NZ_BBOC01000207.1:0-583 GCF_001485335.1 Type-D symbiont of Plautia stali
AGTCCGACTGAGGTACGCCTTTATCCGTGACAACACCTGTTACTGGCCTGTTCGCCTGCTCTGTCGGGTGCTGGATGTTCATCCCAGTGGCTTTTACGCCTGGCTTCAGCAGCCGCATTCACAACGCCATCAGGCAGACCTGAAACTAACAGGACAGATTAAACAGTTCTGGCTGGAATCGGGATGCGTCTATGGTTATCGCAAGATCCATCTGGATCTGCGGGACAGCGGGCAACAGTGCGGAGTGAACCGGGTCTGGCGGCTGATGAAACGTGTCGGGATAAAGGCTCAGGTCGGATACCGGAGCCCGCGGGCACGTAAAGGCGAGGCCAGTATCGTGTCGCCCAACAGGCTCCAGCGGCAGTTCAATCCGGATGCTCCGGATGAGCGTTGGGTAACGGACATAACCTACATCAGGACCCACGAAGGCTGGCTGTATCTTGCCGTGGTTGTTGATCTGTTCTCACGCAAAATTATCGGCTGGTCCATGCAATCCCGGATGACAAAGGACATTGTCCTGAACGCACTGCTGATGGCTGTATGGCGGCGTAATCCCCAAAAACAGGTGCTGGTTCACTCGGAT
>NZ_BBOC01000208.1:0-578 GCF_001485335.1 Type-D symbiont of Plautia stali
GAAGTGCTGGATTGACACTGGGAGCAATACAGTATGGTGGACAGACTTCCTACCATGATGTGAAGGGGGCTGATGGGCTAGCATTGTGCCCTGATGGAACAGTAATGGTTGGTCTGCGCAATCAGGGCGGAGACATTGACCTTTATACAGTCCTCTGCCGCTAGCACCAGCCGGATATGAGCCCCTACTCATAGGTATATATGGTAAAAGCACCTGGTGAGCACCCTTGACTTGGCAGCGGGTTTGAAACGATCGAATAGCCGGTATTGGCAGGCACCTGAAATGAAATCGTCCCTGATTTAGCCCAGGCTGGATTATTGTCGGATGCAGACGCTGCTCCTACGCCACCTGCAGAAGCACTCAGCGCCCAGGTGTTAGTACAGCCCTGACCATCACCGAGATCCTTGTACACGATTGAATTACCGCCTACTGCATACACAGTGATAGTTGCATTAGCTGAGTTATATCCGTTGTACTGTGAAGTGAAGCTGCCAACCAAGGAATAACGTCCGCTGTTTTTGGATCCACTCCACACACCGGATTGACAGTCAGTTAATGCTGCAAAAAACAGGTATCAG
>NZ_BBOC01000209.1:0-531 GCF_001485335.1 Type-D symbiont of Plautia stali
TGGTTGTCATCGAATAACGAGGCGAAGCATGCTGGATAAAATTGTCATTGCTAACCGCGGTGAAATTGCGCTGCGCATTCTGCGTGCCTGCAAAGAGCTGGGCATCAAGACTGTTGCCGTACACTCCACTGCGGACCGCGACCTGAAGCACGTGCTGCTGGCGGACGAAACCGTCTGCATCGGCCCGGCGCAGTCGGTCAAAAGTTATCTGAACATCCCGGCACTGATCTCTGCCGCCGAAATCACTGGCGCAGTGGCGATCCACCCGGGCTACGGCTTCCTCTCTGAGAACGCCGATTTCGCTGAGCAGGTTGAGCGCTCTGGCTTTATCTTCATCGGCCCGAAAGCCGACACCATTCGCCTGATGGGCGACAAAGTGTCTGCGATCACCGCGATGAAGAAAACCGGCGTACCGACCGTACCGGGCTCTGACGGCTCGCTGACCGATGACATGGATAAAAACCGTGCCATCGCCAAGCGCATCGGCTATCCGGTGATCATCAAAGCCTCCGGCGGCGGCGGCGGTCGCGG
>NZ_BBOC01000210.1:0-479 GCF_001485335.1 Type-D symbiont of Plautia stali
GTGTGGGTGCTGAGCGCCACGGCGATGCCGTCGCCCAGGTCGGCGCTGATCCCCTCCAGTCGTCCTGCCACCCAGTCCGCGCTGAGCCGGCTGTCGTCACGCGTCAGCACGGCGAATCGCCCGGTGGCAACGGTGTAGAGCAGCTCGCCGGCGGCAGGACGGAGCCGCAGCGGCAGCAGCGTGGCCACGTCCTTCAGCAGGCTCTCCACCGGACCCATGCCCATCGAGCGCGCGAGTTCATAGGCGCGCGGCATGTCGATGCAGTCTATCAGCACCAGCCGGCGGGCTGTACGGTCACCGGAGGCGGCCAGATACTGCAGGTCGCGGATGAGGCGCTGGCGGTTGGGCAGGCCGGTGACCGGGTCAGCGAAGCCGGCGGAGTGCCAGGCCTCCAGAAACGACATCACCAGAGCGGCCAGCAGCTTCAGGGTGGTAACCTGCTCGGCGCCAAACGGGTGCGGTGCGGTGTCCGTGACGCA
>NZ_BBOC01000211.1:0-433 GCF_001485335.1 Type-D symbiont of Plautia stali
AGCGAAGCCGACGACGAACATCGGACGCAGGACTTTACCCTGATGAACGACCTGGCGGTTGCGCTGCGGGAAGACAGAGGCCTGTGGCTCGCCTTCCAGCCCAAAATCTGCCTGCACACCGGCCGCCCGGTGGGGCTGGAGGCGCTGGTACGCTGGCGCCATCCGGTACGGGGCGAACTCTCACCCGCCCTCTTCGTGCCGCTGGCCGAGCAGACCGAGCTGCTCAGCGCGCTGACGGCCTGGGTGACCGACCGCGCTATCGCGCGCCTTGCCCGCCTGCGCAACAGCTGCATCCAGCTTCCGGTAACCATCAATATCAGCAGCAGGGACTTCTCCCGCGAGGGCTTTGCCGACGCGCTGGAGGCAAAGATGCTGAAGGCAAAACTGCCCACTGCGCTGCTGGGCATTGAGTGCCTGGAGACCGAGCGCATCA
>NZ_BBOC01000212.1:0-419 GCF_001485335.1 Type-D symbiont of Plautia stali
CGAATCTCTGGTCAACTCGGGTGAGCCGCTGGGTCTGGAAGCCGGTTCTAAAGCCGAGCTGATGGCCGTGCTGGCGCACGCCGGTAAAACCCGTTCGGTGATCGTGTGTAACGGCTACAAAGACCGTGAATACATTCGTCTGGCGCTGATTGGTGAAAAGCTTGGTCACAAGGTTTATCTGGTGATCGAGAAGATGACTGAAGTGCGTCTGGTACTGGAAGAAGCCGAGCGCCTCAACGTAATCCCGCGCCTCGGTATCCGTGCTACGGTTTCTGCCTGACCCGGCGTGAAGGGCAGATCGGTTTGCAGCGTATGGGGGATATGATCGACATCCATAAACTGACCGAACATCTTACGGTTGCCACCAATCCCCCCAAGGCTGGTGCCCGCGATGTTCACGCCATGATAGCCACGAGGAC
>NZ_BBOC01000213.1:0-401 GCF_001485335.1 Type-D symbiont of Plautia stali
TCCGCATCTTCAAACACGATGTAAGGCGCATTGCCTCCCAGCTCCATGGAAACTTTTTCATGGTTTCAGCCGCATTGCGCATCAAGGTTTTGCCGACCGCGGTTGATCCGGTGAAGGAGATTTTGCGCACCGCTTTGCTCGCCATTATCGCGTCGCTGATGGCGTGGGTATCACCCGCCACGGCATTCAGAGAGAACAGCAGATTAGCAAAATGGCGGGCAATATAATGCTGAATAGTCAGAGGATTAGGGCGCTGGATGCTGTTTTAGAACGGTGCGCAGAGCTGCGCACCGGAAAGGATCAAAGCGAGGTTAGAAATCCGCTTTCAGTACGACACGGTAATTGGCTTTACCCGCGCGCACGTGATCCAGCGCATCGTTGATTTTGGACATCGGGAAGGC
>NZ_BBOC01000214.1:0-393 GCF_001485335.1 Type-D symbiont of Plautia stali
AGAAAAGTAACGAGCAGAAAAAACCTCTACAGGCTTGTAGCTCAGGTGGTTAGAGCGCACCCCTGATAAGGGTGAGGTCGGTGGTTCAAGTCCACTCAGGCCTACCAAATTTCTCCTCATGCTGTGTTAAAGCGCCGCTCGTATAGTCAGCTATACGTCGCGACCCTTTGCCTTGCCTGAGAAGAAATTAGCATTCTTCGTGAGAAGGATGTGACTCCTGGTGAGTGGTAGTAGATGGTCTCTGCAGTAACTGTATGGGGCTATAGCTCAGCTGGGAGAGCGCCTGCCTTGCACGCAGGAGGTCAGCGGTTCGATCCCGCTTAGCTCCACCATTACAGTGACTCAAAACAATACTTCAGAGTGTATCGGCAACGGTGTGCTGCGAAGTATTAT
>NZ_BBOC01000215.1:0-364 GCF_001485335.1 Type-D symbiont of Plautia stali
TAAAGGTCAGCCCGATCGCAAAGGAATCACGCATCCATGCAGATCGGCCGCCGCATCCCTGCGGCGGACGCTTTGCTCTTCGGGCTGACCTTCACGGGGCATTTAGCATGATCGCTGCTGTTGTCCGTGATGGCATCAATATTTTCTTTCAGCGTAGCTACCGTCATGAACGTCCAGCCATAGGGGCGCAATTTATTGCGCAAGTTAAGAGTCAGAGAAATGCCATAGCATTCCCCTGCCCGCCAGGTAAACTGGCTGCAACTCCCTGAACAGCCAGGCAAATTAATGAACTTCTTAACCCGCATCGCAGGTTTGCTCGCGTTAGTGACGCTGCTCAGCGCCTGCCAGCACGCAACTTCTCCTG
>NZ_BBOC01000216.1:0-362 GCF_001485335.1 Type-D symbiont of Plautia stali
AATAACTTCGCAATGCACTTAAAAATGCATTCGGAAGTTAGTTATCAACGTGGGGTTCGTTGATGGTGGAGCTAAGCGGGATCGAACCGCTGACCTCCTGCGTGCAAGGCAGGCGCTCTCCCAGCTGAGCTATAGCCCCATAGAGTTTGTGCAAAACGCTGCTTACCAGGAGAATTCTTTCGAGTTCAAGGCGTGTCGATGCGAAGCATACGTAATGTATGCGAGCCGTCGGCACAACGCGGAAATCGGAAGAATTTGGTAGGCCTGAGTGGACTTGAACCACCGACCTCACCCTTATCAGGGGTGCGCTCTAACCACCTGAGCTACAAGCCTGCAGGCGTTTTACGCTCTTCTTTATTTTC
>NZ_BBOC01000217.1:0-354 GCF_001485335.1 Type-D symbiont of Plautia stali
ATGGTTTATAGAGGCAAAGCTGACCTGGCCGTTCTGGAGATGCGGATGTTTTGTTGGACTGGTTATGTTGTTATCCCCAAGTGCTCCCGGTACTTCACCGGGCTCATGGCACCTAATGAGATCTTAATGCGCTTCTCGTTATACCATCGTATGTATCTGTCCAGGAAGCACATAAAATCTTTCAGCGTTATGCCCGCCCAGTTTCTGCCATAGTACATTTCATTTTTGAGCCGCCCGAAGAAGCCTTCGCATGCTGCATTATCCGATGAGCAACCTTTGCGTGACATGGCCCTTATAAGTCCCGATTCATTTATACGTTCAAGCCAGCCAGGCCATCGATAATGGCTGCCTCTG
>NZ_BBOC01000218.1:0-316 GCF_001485335.1 Type-D symbiont of Plautia stali
TGAATCGCCACGGATAATCTAGACACTTCTGAGCCGTTGATAATACTGGTTTTCATATTCAGTCGGAGGCATCTGCTCGCTCGAACCATGCCGACGCTTACTGTTATAAAACATTTCGATGTAATCAAAAATATCGCTGCGGGCTTCTTCCCGCGTTCCGTAGATCTTTTTCTTTATCCGCTCGCGTTTCAATAACTGGAAAAAGCTTTCTGCAACCGCATTATCGTGGCAGTTACCACGACGGCTCATGCTGCCCTCCAGGCCGTGTGATTTCAGGAACGACTGCCACTCATGGCTTGTGTACTGACTGCCCTGG
>NZ_BBOC01000219.1:0-314 GCF_001485335.1 Type-D symbiont of Plautia stali
CTTTTTTACTTGTTTGATGCCTGGCAGTTCCCTACTCTCGCATGGGGAGACCCCACACTACCATCGGCGCTACGGCGTTTCACTTCTGAGTTCGGCATGGGGTCAGGTGGGACCACCGCGCTACAGCCGCCAGGCAAATTCTTTGTGTTCTGTCCTGTGTCTTTTGTGCTGATGCGGCGTTGCCTTCTCTCGCGTTACTCAGTCACATACTTGTGTATGCTCCTTCGTTCCGTCTCGGTCGGCGCCTTGCTTCAGCGCAAAATCCTTCGGACTCATGTCCGCAGAACAAAACTAAATCTAAAATCCGGTGAACT
>NZ_BBOC01000220.1:0-290 GCF_001485335.1 Type-D symbiont of Plautia stali
CAGGGGTGGCATTACCAGCGGCCATATTACCGGCGTCAACTCGCAGAGAGAGGAATACAGCAAAGTATGTCCAGGAAAGGCAACTGTCTGGACAATGCGATGATAGAGAACTTCTTTGGGCATCTTAAAACAGAGATGTTTTATCTGAAGACGTTCCGAAGTGTGAGCGAACTGAGTGCTGCGATCGGTGAGTACATAGACTTCTGGAACGACAAGCGGATAAAGATGGGACTGGGCGGACTGAGTCCGGTGGAGTACCGGACTCATAATCAAATTAAGCTGACTTAAAG
>NZ_BBOC01000221.1:0-276 GCF_001485335.1 Type-D symbiont of Plautia stali
TAACACTATGTATTCATGTTACGATGATGCACAGAGTGCACCGGGTTTCCCCATTCGGACATCGTCGGCTGTAGCGGTTCATATCACCTTACCGACGCTTTACGCAGATTAGCACGTCCTTCATCGCCTCTGACTGCCAGGGCATCCACCGTGTACGCTTAGTCGCTTAACCTCACAACCCACAGACGTTTTATAACGCATGCAGTGTTGCAAGCATTTGAGAGACTCGAACACATCGTAAATTTCATTCTTATTACGGAGAATGAAAACGACGTG
>NZ_BBOC01000222.1:0-270 GCF_001485335.1 Type-D symbiont of Plautia stali
TGAATCGCCACGGGTTTAACAGACACCTCAGAGTCATTTAAGATGGCTTAAAGAGAGGTGCCCATGAGCGGTAAGCGTTATCCCGAAGAGTTTAAAATTGGAGCAGTCAAACAGGTTGTTGATCGTGGCCATTCTGTTTCCAGCGTTGCAACACGTCTCGATATCACCACCCACAGCCTTTACGCCTGGATAAAGAAGTACGGTCCGGAATCTTCCACTAATAAAGAACAGTCAGATGCTCAGGCCGAGATCCGCCGTCTCCAGAAAGAG
>NZ_BBOC01000223.1:0-263 GCF_001485335.1 Type-D symbiont of Plautia stali
CCAAACTGAGCATGAATCGCCTGTAAACCCTCAATATGGCGATTACTGCGATCGCCAGAGTTGCCTAAAAGCACCGTAAAATCATCGCTATGCGTTCCAGCGGGGACTGCAGCTTCTGGCATACGTGTCGGAAAATAGAGCAATGATGTTGGCACGCGGGGGTGACGTTGCTGGAAAGCGTGCAAATCGCCGCGCGTGGCGAACACATGTGCCAGACGGCGCTGGGCCAGACGGCGCAGCAGATAAAACAGCTGATACTTGAG
>NZ_BBOC01000224.1:0-257 GCF_001485335.1 Type-D symbiont of Plautia stali
TAGTTCTATTGAATGGTAATGACAATGCCTCGTGACTATGAAATCAAGATGGCTTTCAGGCAGGCGCTTAAACGTGATGTAGAGGGCCGTTTAACAATAAGTACAGTCGACTTTGTTGCAGTGCTTAAACGTTACAAATGGGAGTATTCCCTGAGTGAAGCAAATAAGTGGATTGAAACCAACACAACGACGTTCCGCGACATTTCCCCTAGAAACGGTGAAGAGCGCGTGTTTCAGGTTTTCAATCCCAATGGTGG
>NZ_BBOC01000225.1:0-250 GCF_001485335.1 Type-D symbiont of Plautia stali
AACGCGATTTCCCCGATGCCGACAGCCTGCGTGCGGCTAAGCGCTTTACGCGAATGGCGTTGAAGCCCTACCTCGGCGGTAGACCCCTGAAGAGCCAGGAACTGTTTCGTCAGTTTGTCCCAAAAAAGAAACCCGATGTGTCAAACGACTAGCGCTGGTCGTACCGCTTGATATTCTTAAGCCCGGTAAACTGCAAACACACTGAACACATTTAAGGATTGTCATGGCTGAGTTACTGTTAGGGGTCAAC
>NZ_BBOC01000226.1:0-248 GCF_001485335.1 Type-D symbiont of Plautia stali
ATTGATTAGCCCCCACCGAGATTGTCGATTGGCACCGTGGTGCGCAGCGGGAAAACGTAATGTGAGGCGTTTTTCAGTAGCCGGTCACGCTCGGTCACGGACTCTTTTACCAGGGTAAATTCACCGGTTTCCAGATAACGTAATCCGCCGTGAATCATGCGCGATAGCGCGCCGCTGGCGGCCTGACACCAGTCGCCTTTCTCCACCAAAATTACCGGAATGCCCTGTAGCGCCAGTTCACGAAAGGT
>NZ_BBOC01000227.1:0-234 GCF_001485335.1 Type-D symbiont of Plautia stali
AGTCCAGGTTAAGGGGTTCAGTTCATCACCACCGGTCCGTTAAGGCAGACGAGTGAAGTGAAGGCACCGCGTAGCGGCGCGAGGACCGCCAGCCCCGGTGCGGTCCCAGACGGCGTTATCGTCAGTCGTTTAACTGACAAGACGGTATCTACAGGATTGGATATGGTTTTTCGTAGGGTGCGCATTACTGCGCACCAGGTCAATCAGGCAACCGTGACGGCTCGCGGCTCCAGA
>NZ_BBOC01000228.1:0-233 GCF_001485335.1 Type-D symbiont of Plautia stali
TCGTTTCAATTTTCAGCTTGTTCCGGATTGTTAAAGAGCAATATCTCAAACTCGACGTTACCGTCAGTTTTGAGATATTTCGTGGAGACACCTTTCACCTGTCACCAAGCAAGTGGCGTCCCCTAGGGGATTCGAACCCCTGTTGCCGCCGTGAAAGGGCGGAGTCCTAACCGCTAGACGAAGGGGACACATACATGTCACGACTTCGCAGCCGTCTTGCTCATTACTTTTCT
>NZ_BBOC01000229.1:0-232 GCF_001485335.1 Type-D symbiont of Plautia stali
TTAACCTATGTATTCAGTTAACGATGATGCACAGAGTGCACCGGGTTTCCCCATTCGGACATCGTCGGCTGTAGCGGTTCATATCACCTTACCGACGCTTTACGCAGATTAGCACGTCCTTCATCGCCTCTGACTGCCAGGGCATCCACCGTGTACGCTTAGTCGCTTAACCTCACAACCCACAGGCGTTTTTCAACGCATGCAAGCTGCAAGCATTTGAGAGACTCGAACA
>NZ_BBOC01000230.1:0-226 GCF_001485335.1 Type-D symbiont of Plautia stali
ATGAGAAACGTGACATCCACGTGCACGTGCCGGAAGGTGCGACGCCGAAGGATGGCCCAAGTGCGGGTATCGCGATGTGTACGGCGCTGGTCTCCTGCCTGACAGGTAACCCCGTGCGCTCCGATGTGGCGATGACCGGTGAAATCACCTTGCGTGGCCAGGTACTGCCGATTGGTGGCCTGAAAGAGAAGCTGTTGGCAGCGCATCGCGGCGGCATCAAAACTGT
>NZ_BBOC01000231.1:0-221 GCF_001485335.1 Type-D symbiont of Plautia stali
GATTTTGTGCTGAAGCAAGGCGGCAAACGAGACGATGTGAAGGAGCATACATGAGTATGTGACTGAGCAGCGCGAACGCAGCCAACGCAGCAGCAGTGCAAAATATTCGTTTCGTGCACCAAGATTTGCCTGGCGGCTTTAGCGCGGTGGTCCCACCTGACCCCATGCCGAACTCAGAAGTGAAACGCCGTAGCGCCGATGGTAGTGTGGGGTCTCCCCAT
>NZ_BBOC01000232.1:0-220 GCF_001485335.1 Type-D symbiont of Plautia stali
GGTTTTGTGCTGAAGCAAGGCGGCAAACGAGACGATGTGAAGGAGCATACATCAGTATGTGACTGAGCAGCGCGAGCGCAGCCAACGCAGCAGCAGTGCAAAATATTCGTTTCGTGCACCAGATTTGCCTGGCGGCTTTAGCGCGGTGGTCCCACCTGACCCCATGCCGAACTCAGAAGTGAAACGCCGTAGCGCCGATGGTAGTGTGGGGTCTCCCCAT
>NZ_BBOC01000233.1:0-216 GCF_001485335.1 Type-D symbiont of Plautia stali
CCATAAAACTTATTCCTTACCGGCGTGGCTAACCAGCCAGCAGTTGTGAATTTGACGATTGCGCGCAAAATCTTGCGACAACGTTTTTTGGGTAATTTCCTGCGCCTGCAGACCAAGACGGGCTAAGCCATCGAGATCCATTTTGAAGCCGCGCTTGTTATTAGAGAACATAATGGTGCCACCGCGACGCAGCAGACGTTTCAGATTCTGCATCAG
>NZ_BBOC01000234.1:0-205 GCF_001485335.1 Type-D symbiont of Plautia stali
ATATTGAACAGATTGGTCTCACTCGGCGTTCCGTCCGGTTCTGCTTTGGCATTACCGGTAATGGACATAAAGACGGAATCACCGGTATCGCTTACTGTCATGGTGCGGCTGGTGTCGACCTTTTGTGACATTGCATCTGTGCCGCCGACATAAGTGACGCCGGTCCCTGTGTCATCGAACGGCGCTTTATCTGTCTGATAACCGG
>NZ_BBOC01000235.1:0-201 GCF_001485335.1 Type-D symbiont of Plautia stali
CCGCTTAACCTGTTTACTGGCCGCAGCGGCCATTCACCCGGTTCGGTGTGGTTTCATCTGCCGGTTGCGGGCGGTATCACCTACATGGGGGACTGGAGCCGTGAAGCGTTGCTGCTGCCTTTTGACTGCCCGCCCCAGGCAAAATTACTGATCACCGATGCGTCCTACGGTGACCGTAATCAGCGCCTCAGCGAGCAGATT
>NZ_BBOC01000236.1:0-192 GCF_001485335.1 Type-D symbiont of Plautia stali
AATATCTTAAACATGACTCGTAAGTCATCTTTAAGATAGTTTGGTTGGCGACTTTCACTCACATACCAGCAAGTGGCGTCCCCTAGGGGATTCGAACCCCTGTTACCGCCGTGAAAGGGCGGTGTCCTAGGCCTCTAGACGAAGGGGACACTAAAGTCTCGTTCGTAAGACGCTTTGCTTCTTTACTTTTCT
>NZ_BBOC01000237.1:0-189 GCF_001485335.1 Type-D symbiont of Plautia stali
CTTTGCTGACGTGCCCCAACAAAAATGAGTGATGCCTCAGTGGTGTTCAGTATCTTCTTCCAGTTCAGCATGAGCGCCGGAATTGCGCTGGCAGCCCTTTTCCTGCGCGGCTCAATGCTGTGGCATGGCCACACCACCATTGAGCAGAGTGATATTCACATCGCCTTTGCCGGCGTAGCTTTGTTGGTA
>NZ_BBOC01000238.1:0-186 GCF_001485335.1 Type-D symbiont of Plautia stali
GCATCCGATGCCGCCATTGGCCAGGTGGGCATAAAGGTACAACCGGGCACATGGGTAACAGATCAGACCGGGCACATAGGTAACACTTTTGTGCTCAGTCGATTCGAATAATACTTTTTTCTGCCCGGTCATAATACGCCAGTATCACCCTGTCGAAGAGGATGACGTCAACTCCGTCATCCACTT
>NZ_BBOC01000239.1:0-187 GCF_001485335.1 Type-D symbiont of Plautia stali
GAGACGAGACGGATTCATTTTTTGGCCGCTGTGGCAGTTTTGCTGTCATCGGCCAGAGAGACTTTACTGCCGTTGGTCAGACGATCGATGCCCTCAGTCACCAGACGATCGCCCGGCTCTACGCCTTTAAGAATCGCCTGCTGGTCTTCGCCAAACGCAGGGCCGGTGGTGACCGCTTTGCGTGTCA
>NZ_BBOC01000240.1:0-174 GCF_001485335.1 Type-D symbiont of Plautia stali
TGTGTTGATTTCTTCCTCGCGCAGGGCGTTACGCCTCGCGTGATGGATACCCGTGTGTCTCCGCCGGGCCTCGATAAACTGCCTGAGTCGGTAGAACGTTATGTTGGCGGTATCAACAGTGACTGGTTGCTGGCGTCTGATTTTATCATCGCCAGCCCGGGCATCGCGTTAGCG
>NZ_BBOC01000241.1:0-166 GCF_001485335.1 Type-D symbiont of Plautia stali
TGCCATCTTACGATTCACTTTCTTGGCCGGGCAGCCCATGTTGATATCAATGACTTGCGCGCCAGACGCCACATTAATGCGTGCGGCAGCCGCCATATCATCAGGATCGCAACCGGCAATTTGCACGGCGCGAATACCGGGCTCGTCACTATGCACCATACGCAAA
>NZ_BBOC01000242.1:0-165 GCF_001485335.1 Type-D symbiont of Plautia stali
TTCAGCTTCAGAGGTGTTCAGGGCTGCCTGGTATTCCCACTGGCCATAGCCAGTGATTTGATCAGAAACCTGGGTTTCACCTTTGAAACCAAAACGCAGGTAGGACTGGTCACCATCTGAGCCAGAGTTGTCAGAGAAATAGTGCAGACCATCGACTTTGCCGTA
>NZ_BBOC01000243.1:0-161 GCF_001485335.1 Type-D symbiont of Plautia stali
ATGGCGCCATCGCCGTCAGGCGCGTCAGCAGAAGCCACAGTAAGCCTGTTACCAGATTTTTGTCCACAGCGAGAACGGGTTGTGGTTTAATGAGCGACATTTACGGCCTGCTGAAGTGATTTCGGCAGCCACAAGAAGACTGGACCAGGTCAGCATTAAAC
>NZ_BBOC01000244.1:0-163 GCF_001485335.1 Type-D symbiont of Plautia stali
AACGCGCATAAACCGGACCGGCAAGAATCACCGTTGGAATACCTAACAGCGTGCCGTACAGCAGCGTTTTACCCATATCGGCATTAAACAGCGTGGCAATCGCCGTTGGACCCGGATGCGGAGGCAGGAAACCGTGCGTTACAGACAACGCGGCCGCCATCGG
>NZ_BBOC01000245.1:0-162 GCF_001485335.1 Type-D symbiont of Plautia stali
CCTGCTGTTTCTGGGCTCGCTGCCCTTCCTGCTGCTCGACAGGCTGGCACACCGGCTGATGGGCCGCTGAGGGCACCGTTTAATCAGTCTTCCGTCAGCGTCATGCTGTCGTCTTCCGCGCTGAGCAGCGCCTCAAACGCCGCTGCCGTCAGGGGCCTGCAG
>NZ_BBOC01000246.1:0-162 GCF_001485335.1 Type-D symbiont of Plautia stali
CCTGCTGTTTCTGGGCTCGCTGCCCTTCCTGCTGCTCAATAGGCTGGCGCACTGGCTGATGGGCCACTGAGGGCGCCGTTTCATCAGCTGTCAGTCAGCATCATGCAGTCATCATCCGTTTTAAGCAGCGCCTCAAACGCCGCTGGCGTCAGAGGCCTGCAC
>NZ_BBOC01000247.1:0-160 GCF_001485335.1 Type-D symbiont of Plautia stali
CCAGTTCAGCGTGTTACCAGCCCGCTCGGGTCGGTGTTGTCGCGCCGCGCCATCTGGTTGCCGTCTGGCGTCCAGCTGCCCGCGAAGATCCAGCAACCGCTGCTGGTGCTGCCGTCATCTTTCAACTGCGCAAAGCTGCTGAGCTGCTGGCCTTTTTTCA
>NZ_BBOC01000248.1:0-159 GCF_001485335.1 Type-D symbiont of Plautia stali
TTTACATCCTGATTGATATCAATGTCATCGTTTTGCTTACGCGATTGAACATTTTTTCGCTCCCTTTGATTTAACAAGTAATACTCAGTGTAGACGAAACGTGATTAAACGCAGGCGTTTGCCAGGCTTTAGGGAAATTCCGAATGTCCTGAGTGGTCG
>NZ_BBOC01000249.1:0-155 GCF_001485335.1 Type-D symbiont of Plautia stali
ACCACCTTTCGCCCGCGTCCTGCGGGCTCTCCTGGCATACTCGCTCAGCTCAGCGCTGCGGATGCCTGCCCCGGTGCGACCCCAGCCAGCTCCTTAGCTTCAGTGCGCGTTGTCAAAAAGGGCACGTTGTCTGAGGCCATGACGCCTCTGCTGCA
>NZ_BBOC01000250.1:0-153 GCF_001485335.1 Type-D symbiont of Plautia stali
CCATCGCCTGATGCTGTTCATTAAGGCGATTAAAAATCAACCGGCTGGGTATACGATACGCTGGCGGCTATGCAGTACTGAAGACTGCAACAGGTCAAAAAAGCCGACGCATGGTTTGCAGCAGCACGACATTGTGTGAGGCTTCCGCGATAG
>NZ_BBOC01000251.1:0-153 GCF_001485335.1 Type-D symbiont of Plautia stali
GAAAGACCAGGAAGAGCTTGATCAGCCAGCCTAACCAACGACGTTTGCCGCGTGGCGGACGTTTTCCTTTACCTTTACCTTTTGCTGGCACCGGCGCACTCTCCTCATCATCTTCGTCAAAATCGTCCTGATCGATATCATCATCAAGTTCCC
>NZ_BBOC01000252.1:0-153 GCF_001485335.1 Type-D symbiont of Plautia stali
CCGGGTTTGCGTTTGCTGGCCAACAAGCAGGGCGCGGACCCGCTGTTCGGAAAAAAGAATCGGCCGTTCTTTCATTACGTACCTCATGTAGTGTCACTAACCCGGAGAACTTCGACGAAACATCCGCATCCGCAGATGTGAGAATCAGCATAT
>NZ_BBOC01000253.1:0-151 GCF_001485335.1 Type-D symbiont of Plautia stali
CAGCACTGGAAGATATGTATCTATATGGTGCTGCTGATGGCCTGCTTTAACTTCTTCAGCCACGGTACACAGGATCTCTATCCCACCTTCCTGAAGGTGCAGCATCAGTTTGATCCCCATACCGTCAGTATTATCGCTATCAGCTACAACA
>NZ_BBOC01000254.1:0-150 GCF_001485335.1 Type-D symbiont of Plautia stali
GACGCGCCGGTGATGGCCGGGCGCCACCGGCTGGAGATTATTCTCATCAGCGCGCTGCTGGCCGCCGCCGCCCTGCTGGCGTTCTGCGACCGCTATCTGCTGGTGCACCTCGTGCGCCCGGTGGCGAAAATCCGCGCGCACCTGAAGACC
>NZ_BBOC01000255.1:0-150 GCF_001485335.1 Type-D symbiont of Plautia stali
TGCATGCATTCACTGTGATCTGCACAACATTCACTATAACCAGTAAACATTCACTGTAATCTGTGTAAGGTTCACTGTAACCAGTAGTCAGATGCGAAAGATTCACTGTAATCAGTAAGTGCCTGTTGGCGTGACTTCACCGAGCCATCG
>NZ_BBOC01000256.1:0-149 GCF_001485335.1 Type-D symbiont of Plautia stali
ATCACACTTATCCCGGATGCTACGCAGCGTAATAAACTAGTGCTAGAGTCCGCGTGCATACAGTGATGCCACGGCCCGCGCCGGAATGGCTCAATAAAAGTCTTAACAAAAACAACCGCGCTCTTATTGCAGCGCGTCTCAATAAGGGG
>NZ_BBOC01000257.1:0-149 GCF_001485335.1 Type-D symbiont of Plautia stali
GACTGTACCGGGCAGGTCGCGCGGACTCATGAACATGACGTACACCGGCTGGACGCCGGCGCTGCTCCAGAGCGCATTCCGGCTGGCCTCCGCCTGAACCGCCCTGACGTTTTCCTCCGCGGCCTGCCGGGCCTGCTCTTTCTGCTGGG
>NZ_BBOC01000258.1:0-148 GCF_001485335.1 Type-D symbiont of Plautia stali
ATACGCTTTCGTAAAGCGCTAGTAAGCTGATATTCTACCACACTATGAGCAAAACACACTTAACTGAACAGAAGTTTTCCGACTTCGCCCTGCACCCACAGGTAGTGGAAGCCCTTGATAAAAAAGGCTTTCATAACTGCACGCCTAT
>NZ_BBOC01000259.1:0-147 GCF_001485335.1 Type-D symbiont of Plautia stali
TCAAGTTCCGGATCCACGATGAGAGTATGTGCAAACTATTGTGGTGGTAACTGGCCACTGGAAATTGGAAAAGTAAATCATGATGGTGACTGGTCCTCCTGGAATACCCTCGGTGAAGGCTGCGGCGGTTCATACTCGAAGAACTGG
>NZ_BBOC01000260.1:0-145 GCF_001485335.1 Type-D symbiont of Plautia stali
TCCATATAGAGATCGAGGCCGATCTCGCCGATCGCCACCCGTTTAGGATCGGGCGTTTGCAGCCAGCGATCCAGCTCCTCCAGATGCGCATCGGTATGCACGGCGATATTGATCGGATGTAACCCCAACGCGGCATACAGCGCGT
>NZ_BBOC01000261.1:0-142 GCF_001485335.1 Type-D symbiont of Plautia stali
GATGAGATTTTGCACATGGCTCAACTTTATTTTTATTACTCCGCAATGAACGCGGGGAAATCAACGGCTTTGCTACAGTCTTCCTATAACTACCAGGAGCGTGGCATGCGGACATTAGTGTATACCGCCGAGATAGATGACG
>NZ_BBOC01000262.1:0-138 GCF_001485335.1 Type-D symbiont of Plautia stali
TGGGCATTGCGCTTAACCCCAGCGCCGTTGCCTGAGCAAGCACCAGTTGAACTCGTACATTTCACGGAATTTCCAGCCGGTATCAACATGCAGCAGCGGAAATGGCAGCGTGCCAGGATAGAAGGCCTTACGCGCCAG
>NZ_BBOC01000263.1:0-138 GCF_001485335.1 Type-D symbiont of Plautia stali
GTGGGAACCATGACGGTCTCTGCCGGAGTGGCCGCGCAGGCAGACAGTGCCGGAGACAGGGATACGATGCTTCGCCGGGCAGATGAAGCACTCTATCAGGCTAAGAGCGCAGGGCGTAACGCGGTAATTGTAGCAAGT
>NZ_BBOC01000264.1:0-138 GCF_001485335.1 Type-D symbiont of Plautia stali
CTTCCTGTCGGAAGTGAACCAGGATCAGGTCCGCGAGGCACGTATTAACGGGCGTGAGATTAACGTTGTCAAAAAAGACAGTAATAAATATACGACTTACATTCCTGTCAACGATCCTAAGTTGCTTGATAACCTCTG
>NZ_BBOC01000265.1:0-135 GCF_001485335.1 Type-D symbiont of Plautia stali
AGTAAACAACTATCACGTTGGCGCATGGCTCTAGAACGTCAGCCACGTTGACGGCAAAGTCACTGGCGACATGTACGTTGACCGCCGCTATGCCGAAGGCAGTGACAATGGTAAGCGCTTGATCAACCGCTTGGA
>NZ_BBOC01000266.1:0-135 GCF_001485335.1 Type-D symbiont of Plautia stali
TATCGACGATGGCGAAGCCAAAGAGTTTCGTGAAAGCGTGGTGGAATGGCTGATGACCAACCACCCGCACGACTGTCCGGTGTGCGAAGAGGGCGGTAACTGCCACCTGCAAGATATGACGGTAATGACCGGCCA
>NZ_BBOC01000267.1:0-132 GCF_001485335.1 Type-D symbiont of Plautia stali
AAAATGCGCATTTTACTGGGTGCCCTGGCGTTTGTATTCGTGGCGCTGTGGCTCTCTGGCGCCATTGAGCTGTATACCTTGCTGTCGATTACCGTGTTTCTGGTGATGGGACTGCTGTCACTGAGCCTGGCG
>NZ_BBOC01000268.1:0-133 GCF_001485335.1 Type-D symbiont of Plautia stali
AGATCACAGTGGCATCATTGAGCTGCCAGCGGATGCACCAATCGGGACTGACATCCGTAGCTATCTGCAGTTGGATGACAACACCATCGAAATCAGCGTAACGCCAAACCGTGCAGATTGCCTCGGTATTATC
>NZ_BBOC01000269.1:0-133 GCF_001485335.1 Type-D symbiont of Plautia stali
GGAGAGTGCTGATTAAGCACCTGATAACTCACCCGGTTCGCATACTTACATACCTGCGCCAGCGACGAATAAGTGAGATATTCGCGCGCATGCTTGCTGGAGTTCGGGACTTTCTGGCGATGGAAATTGTTGG
>NZ_BBOC01000270.1:0-131 GCF_001485335.1 Type-D symbiont of Plautia stali
CCCTTTATCGCTTTAATCGTCAGTCTCCCGACCAATAAAGAAGAGAAACCGGTGCATCTGGCGAGTGAAGTGAGTGCCCTCGCTAACGGTAAACTGTGGCTTTCATTGCTGATGACGGTGTTCTTCGCGGC
>NZ_BBOC01000271.1:0-130 GCF_001485335.1 Type-D symbiont of Plautia stali
CAGCTGTTTACGCGCATTGCGGAAAATACGCATCCATGGGCTGTCTTCGCCCCACTCTGCCGGATGCCAGGAGTTGCTCACGGTACGGAACACGCGCTCCGGGTGTGGCATCATGATGGTCACACGTCCG
>NZ_BBOC01000272.1:0-124 GCF_001485335.1 Type-D symbiont of Plautia stali
GGTGCAAACCGGGCACATAGGTAACACTTTAGACCGGGCACATGGGTAACAGTTATAAATTGGCATAGCAGAGGAGACTCACTATGCCCTGGACTGAGACTGTTACCATGCAACGCCTTCATTT
>NZ_BBOC01000273.1:0-121 GCF_001485335.1 Type-D symbiont of Plautia stali
AATTCTGTGAATAGCAGTGCTATTTCCTTTTAATTCACAGCAATGATGCGTTAGCCAGGGTTCAGAATAGCGGCTAACTAAACTGTTTCGTTTCTGAGTGATTCAGCGACATTTCAAAGGT
>NZ_BBOC01000274.1:0-112 GCF_001485335.1 Type-D symbiont of Plautia stali
GGGCATCTTTGCGAATGAAGAAGCCCTGTTCGGTTGCGCCGGGATCGACGGGATTTTCACGCGTTTGCTGCAAGGGTTGTTCATGGCCCAATGGGTAACCGCTCAACTCATT
>NZ_BBOC01000275.1:0-112 GCF_001485335.1 Type-D symbiont of Plautia stali
CAACATTACCACTGCCGCGGCAGTCAGCGTTTTACAGCGCATCTATACATTCCTTTTCTGGGGCCAAACGCCTTTCATCAGGCAGTTTTGTTGCCATCGAAATCTGAACAAA
>NZ_BBOC01000276.1:0-111 GCF_001485335.1 Type-D symbiont of Plautia stali
ACATTGATCATTAACGGTCAGCACTATCAATTGCCGCAGGACGGTGCCGCCTTGCGTGGCTTGTGGGGGCGCACTCTCGCGTCGCTGCCACAGGAACCCCTGGCGGGCGCT
>NZ_BBOC01000277.1:0-108 GCF_001485335.1 Type-D symbiont of Plautia stali
ATCAACCTGAGTGAAGCACTGCCAACGGCACAGTGGACACAGGCGATCATTGCGCCAGACATCAACAATATCCAGCAAGTGGTGTTTCACCACAGTCTGCTATCGCGT
>NZ_BBOC01000278.1:0-106 GCF_001485335.1 Type-D symbiont of Plautia stali
ACCCTCGGTTGCCAGACGATGAATGGCTTGGTTGATGGGCGTGCGCCCCATATCCAGATCATCCATGACCTGAGCCGTATTTAAATATTCACCGGGTTTGTAGGTC
>NZ_BBOC01000279.1:0-99 GCF_001485335.1 Type-D symbiont of Plautia stali
AGAAGTAAAAAAATCGGCGAGTAGCGCAGCTTGGTAGCGCAACTGGTTTGGGACCAGTGGGTCGGAGGTTCGAATCCTCTCTCGCCGACCATATTTAAG
>NZ_BBOC01000280.1:0-100 GCF_001485335.1 Type-D symbiont of Plautia stali
TCCTGGGTCTGATTGGCCACCACACGCGCCCGATCCAGACCGGCCTGCACCTGATCCAGCTGCGTAAAACCTGCGCCAGCTCGTCTTTCTCTGATGCATC